>CAIWRE010000142.1 GCA_903914985.1 uncultured beta proteobacterium
CCATGGATAGGACCTTTGACCTGAGGGCCGATGACGTCTTCTGGTGTACGGCCGATATCGGCTGGATCACCGGCCACACCTACGTGGCTTACGGCCCCTTGGCTGCGGGTGCTACCCAAATCATTTTTGAAGGCGTTCCCACTTATCCCAATGCAGGCCGTTTCTGGCAAATGATTGAGCGCCACAAGTGCACGATTTTCTACACCGCACCCACTGCTATCCGCTCGCTGATCAAGGCCGCGGAAGGCGATGCATCGGTGCACCCCGATCGCTCGGACCTGAGCAGCTTGCGTATCCTGGGATCGGTGGGTGAGCCCATCAACCCGGAAGCCTGGATGTGGTATTACAAGAACATTGGCCACGAGAAATGCCCCATCGTGGACACCTTCTGGCAAACCGAAACCGGCGGCCACATGATGACGCCGCTGCCTGGCGCGACGCCCCTGGTTCCCGGTAGCTGCACCTTGCCGCTGCCCGGCATCATGGCCGCCATCGTGGACGAGATGGGCCATGACATTCCTAATGGCACCGGCGGCATTCTGGTCGTTAAGCGCCCCTGGCCATCCATGATCCGCACCATCTGGAACGATCCTGAGCGCTTTAAGAAGAGCTATTTCCCCGAAGAAATGGGTGGCAAGCTGTACCTGGCCGGTGACGGCGCAGTGCGCAGTGCGGACCGCGGCTACTTCCGCATCACCGGTCGCATTGACGATGTGCTCAATGTGTCGGGCCACCGCATGGGGACGATGGAAATTGAGTCCGCCTTGGTGTCCAAGACCGACCTGGTGGCCGAAGCCGCTGTGGTGGGCCGCCCGGATGATTTGACCGGCGAGGCAATTTGCGCTTTCGTCGTGCTCAAGCGCAGCCGCCCCAGCGACGACGAGGCCAAAGTCATTGCCAAAGAGTTGCGCGACTGGGTGGCCAAAGAAATCGGCCCGATCGCCAAGCCCAAGGACATTCGCTTTGGTGAAAACCTGCCCAAGACCCGCAGTGGCAAGATCATGCGCCGCCTCTTGCGTTCGCTGGCCAAAGGCGAGGCGGTGACGCAAGACGTGTCCACGCTGGAAAACCCGGCGATCCTGGACCAATTGGGTAAAGCGTACTGATTGCAGTCGCTCTCAGGCCAATAAAAAAAAGGGATGCGTAATGCATCCCTTTTTTTGGTCCGTACCGAGCGCGGGTCGGGCCCGCATTCGTGAAACTTTGGCTTAGCTCTCCAGCGCAGCAAACACGCTGGCCGTGATCGATTCCACACTGCCCAGACCGCTCACGGCGCGGTACTTGGGTGCCTTGGCCGGGTCGTGTTGCGCCCAATCGGAGTAGTACTTCACCAAGGGACGGGTTTGTGCGCTGTAGACCGCCAGGCGGTTTTTGACCGTGGCTTCTTCGTCGTCCTTGCGCTGAATCAGAGGCTCACCGGTCACATCATCATGGCCTTCGACCTTGGGCGGGTTGAATTTGACGTGGTAGGTGCGGCCCGATGCGGGGTGCGAGCGGCGACCGCTCATGCGCTCAATGATGGAATCAAAGGGCACGTCGATTTCCACCACATAGTCCAGTTCCACGCCGGCGGCCTTCATGGCGTCGGCCTGGGGAATGGTGCGCGGGAAGCCGTCGAACAAAAATCCTTTGGCGCAATCGGGCTGGGTCAGGCGCTCTTTAACCAGGTTGATGATGAGCGCGTCACTCACCAAACCGCCCGAGTCCATGATGGACTTGGCTTCCAGGCCCAAGGGGGTGCCCGCTTTGACAGCGGCGCGCAGCATGTCACCCGTGGAAATTTGGGGAATGCCGTACTTTTGGCAGATGAACGTGGCTTGCGTACCTTTGCCAGCACCCGGAGCTCCTAGAAGAATCAGTTTCATTGCGAACCTCAAAGTCAAATTGAATCTTGTTTGCGCCTGCCTACCCTCGGCAGCCTTGTCTCATATCAAGCGCAGTGTTGTCTTGTGAGAATAGCATGCGCTATCCCGCGCTTGCCTTACAGGCCGTGCTGCTCCACAACCGCCCGCACCCGTGCCAAGTCTTCGGGCGTATCCACCCCCGCACCGGGCGCCGTGTCTGCGATGTGAACGGCAATGCGGTGGCCATGCCACAGGGCGCGCAATTGCTCCAAAGCCTCGCTCACTTCCAAAGGGGCGGGTGACAAGCTTGGGAACTCGCGCAAAAAGCCCACGCGGTAGGCGTAAATGCCGATGTGCCTGAGCGGCGCCGGGCTGGGAAGCGCCAAGGCACCCGGCGGTGCGTCCCGCCAGCAAGGGATGGCGGCGCGGCTGAAATACAGCGCGTGCGCGGTGGCGTCCAGCACCACTTTCACGACGTTGGGGTTGAAAAATTCGTCCGGATTGTCGATGCGTACCGCGGCGGTGCCCATGCTGGCGGTGGCACTGAGCTGTAGCACCTGGGCCACGGCGTTGACCAGCGCGGGGTCGATCAAAGGTTCATCACCCTGCACATTCACCACGATGGCGTCTGCAGCCAGTCCCAATATATCGCAGGCTTCGGCCAAGCGGTCGCTGCCCGACGGATGGTCCTGGCGGGTGAGGATGGCATCAACGCCGTGGCTTGCGCAGGCATCCAGAATGGATTGGCTGTCGCCTGCCACCACCACCCGCGTGCCCGCCGCCATGCCGGAGGCCACGCGCCGGGCCACGCGCACCACCATGGGCACGCCGCCAATATCGGCCAGCGGTTTGTTGGGAAGTCGGGTGGAAGCCAGCCGTGCCGGAATCAGCACGGTCAGGGCTGCGGCAATGCGGCTCACAGCCCGAGCTCTTGGTCGGTCAGTGTGCGGGCTTCGTTTTCCAGCAGGATGGGTATGCCATCGTGCACCGGGTAGGCCAGGCGGGCGCTGCGCGACCAGAGTTCGAGCTTGTCAGCGCTCCACTCCAGAGGGCCTTTGGTGACCGGGCAAACGAGCAAAGAAAGCAGTTTCGTGTCCATGGCGCGATCATAAACGGCGTGGTGCGAGGGTGGCGCGGTGCGCAGCCAGATGCTTGTCCACCGCAGCAAAAAATGCCGGTTCCATGGTTTGCTCCAGGGCCACTGACAGTGCGTGGGGTGTCACCTGCCAGAGTTTGGCCGCATCTTTTTCGGTGCACAGCAGTTGGGCGGCCTGCGGGCCTGGCGGCTGAAATTGCGCAAAGTCGGCATGGTCGGGAAGGGCTTGGGTGTGCGCCAGAGGCACGCCCGCTTGGCGCAGCATGGCAAAAAACACCCCGGGCCGCGCGATACCTGCGACCGCATGCACGGGCGGCTTGCCTGGCGCGACCAAGTCCAGCAGCGGCGTCTCTGTGCCATGGCGGTCTTTTGCTACCAAGGCCAGCGCGCGGTGGGCACTGAACTCGCCCATTGGTGCCGAGCCATTGGTGTGCAGTACCAGCAAACGATCGGCCGTTTGCCCCGCAATGGCTACTTCACGTCGGGGCCAGGGCTCGCGCAAGGGGCCCGCAGGAAGCAGCCATCCGTTGCCGCAAGCGCGGTCGTCAAACACACACACTTCCAGATCGCGCGCCAAACCGTAGTGCTGCAAGCCATCGTCGCAGACGATCACTTCCGTATCGGGATGGGCTGCCAACAAAGCCATAGCCGCTTGCCAGCGTTGGCGGCCGACAAACACCGGGGCACCGGTGGCGTGCTGAATCAGCAAGGGCTCATCGCCAACGGCTTGGGCGGTGGAGTTGGCGGTCACTTCCTGGCAGTCCTGCGCCTCACGTCCAAATCCGCGCGAGACCACACCCACACGCCAGCCCTGTGCCTGCAGATGCTGCACCAGCGCGATCACCGTGGGCGTTTTGCCAGCGCCTCCCGCCACCACATTGCCCACCACGATCACATAGGCAGGAACACTTTGGCTGTGGAGAAAGTTCCATCGAAACAGCTGACGCCGTAATGCAGCCAGTGCGCCATACAGTGCCGCCACCGTCAGCAGCGCGATGGCGGGAAGCCCTTTGCCAGTCCAGGCGCGCATCAACGCACGGGAGAGCGCCTGGCGCATGGGCCTATTCGCTGCCTGGCGCGGGAGTTTGCAGCGCGAAAGTGACCTGGTTGATACCCACCAGACGTGCAGCCTCCATGGCCGTCATCACCGACTGGTGGCTGGCGCTGGCGTCTGCGCTGATCACCAGAATGGGTGTGCCGCTGCCACCGGCGCTGGCCCGCATGGCATCCACCAGGGAACGCAGGCTGCGGTCGGGCAGCACTTCATTGCCCACGCTGTAATCACCCCGGGCGCTCACGCCCACATGCACTTCGCGTGGAAACTGTTGCCGCGCCTCGGCATTGGCCACCGGCAGGTTGATCTTGAACTGGCTTTGCTTGCTGTAGGTGGTGGAGAGCATCAAAAAGATGAGCACCACCAGCAGCACGTCAATGAAGGGAATCAGGTTGATTTCGGGCTCGTCGTTCCTGTGCGAACCAAAACCGAAGCCGGAGCCCCCTGCGCCAGTGCCACCGAATCGCATGCTCATGGTTTGAGGTGTCCGCAGTTTTTCAGGTGGCGCATCAGAGCCTCGGTGCTGGTTTCCAGCGTGAGCAAATAGCGGTCCACCCGCGCCCGGAAATAGCGCCAGAACACCAGGGCTGGAATGGCAATCAGCAAGCCAAACGCTGTGTTGTACAAGGCGATGGAGATGCCTTGGGCCAACTGCCCCGGGTTGCCAGCGGCACCCACCGGGCCTTGGGCACCAAAGATCTCAATCATGCCGATGACGGTGCCCAGCAAGCCCATCAGCGGGGCGGCGGATGCGATGGTGGCCAGCGCGCTCAAATTCGTTTCCAGGCGCTGTGCGGCGGTGCGCCCCACGCTTTGCACCATGGCACGCAGGTCCTCTTCTTGGATGGACGGCTGGTCGTTGATCGCCTTGAGCGCGCTGCCAAGCACCTCTCCCATCAGCGAGTTGCTTTGAAGTTCTGCCACGCTGGCCGAGGCGGGAATGCGCTGCGCCGTGGCGGCCATCACGGCCTGGTCCAGGCCGGGGGGCGCAATTTTGGCTTCGCCGAGGCTGATAAAGCGCTCAATCACAATGGCCAGCGCCAGCACGGAACTGGCCA
>CAIWRE010000143.1 GCA_903914985.1 uncultured beta proteobacterium
ACCTGGTGCTGGCCACCCTGCACACCAATGACGCTGCCAGCGCCGTCACGCGTTTGACCGACATGGGCGTAGAGCCGTTCTTGCTCAGCTCGTCGCTCCTGGGTGTATTGGCACAGCGCCTGGTGCGCAAACGCTGCACTGAATGCCAAGGTGCCGGCTGCGCGCACTGCGGCCAAACCGGCTACGCAGGGCGCACCGGCGTGTTTGAGCTGCTGGTGACAGACGACGCCATCCGCGCGCAAATCCACAACCAGGCGTCAGAGGCCGCTATCCGCGATGCGGCGCTGGCCAGCGGCATGGTGCTGATGCGCGACGACGGCCAACGCCTGGTCGATGCCGGCATCACCACCCGTGAAGAGCTGCTGCGCGTGACGCGCGACTGAGTTTTCAAGCCCCCCTCACCATGCCTGCCTACGCCTTTGAAGCCCTGACTGCCGACGGCCAGTTGCGCAAAGGCACGGTCGAAGCGGACTCCGCCAAAGCAGCACGCACGCAACTGCGCAGCCAATCTCTGGTACCGATGGTGGTGGAGCCCGTGAACACGGGCGCGCAGGATGCAGGCATCCAAAAAGCGGGCCTTTTCCAGCGCCGCGTGTTCAATGCCAATGCACTGTGCGTGTGGACGCGCCAGCTCGCCAGCCTGGTGGCCTCGGGCCTGCCGCTGGAGCGCGCGCTGGCGTCGCTGAGTTCTGAGGCCGAACGCGAGGCGGAGCGCAACCTGGTGGCCGACTTGCGTGCCGAGGTCAACAGCGGCAGCACCTTTGCCAAAGCACTCGCACGCCATCCGGCAGAGTTCTCCGGCATTTTTGTGGCGGTGGTGGGCGCAGGCGAACAAAGCGGCAGCCTGGGCGAGGTGTTGGAACACCTGGCCAAAGACCTGGAAGACCAACAAGCGCTGAACGCCAAGCTGCTGGGCGCCGCCCTGTACCCCGCCATCGTGAGCCTGGTGGCGCTGGGCATTGTGATTTTTCTGGTGACCTATGTGGTGCCGCAAGTGGCCAGCGTATTTGCCGGCAGCAAGCGCGCCCTGCCCTTGCTGACCGTCATCATGCTGGCCGTGAGCGGCTTTGTGCGTGCTTATGGTTGGGCCTTGCTGCTGGCCGCGGCCGGAGCCATCGTCGGCACCCGGCTGGCCTTGCGTGCGCCGGCCCTGCGCTACCGCTTTGACGCTGCCTGGCTGGGATTGCCGGTGGTGGGCAAGCTGACCCGCAGCTTCAATGCCGCGCGCTTTGCCAGCACGCTGGCCATGCTCTGCGGTGCCGGGGTGCCGATTTTGAAAGCCTTGCAAGCCGCTGCCGACACCCTGAGCAACCAGGCCATGCGCCAGGATGCGCAAGACGCTTTGGTCGCAGTGCGTGAAGGCGCTCCGCTGGCGTCGGCCCTGGCGCAAAAAAAGCGCTTTCCATCGCTGTTGTCGATGTTCGCGCGTTTAGGGGAGCAGACCGGTCAACTGCCGCTGATGCTGCAACGTGCCGCCACCCAGCTCAGCAGCGAAGTACAGCGCCGCGCCATGGGCCTGGCCACGCTGCTGGAGCCATTGCTCATCGTCGCCATGGGCATGGTGGTGATGCTGATCGTGCTGGCCGTGCTGCTGCCCATCATTGAGATGAACCAGCTGGTGAAGTAGGCGGTGCGCTCACCCAGCGGGCGCACACCGCCTGCGGGCTTAGCTGAAGACGCCGCCGTACTGCTTGCGCAAGTCGCCCTTTTGCACCTTGCCGGTGCCGCCCACGGGCAGCGACTCGAGGAAGACCACGTCGTCGGGAACCCACCACTTGGCGACCTGGCCCTCCAGGAACTTGAGGATTTCTTCTTTTTCCAAAGTGGCGCCGGGCTTGCGCACGACAAACAACAATGGGCGCTCGTCCCATTTAGGGTGCTTGACGCCAATCACGGCGGCCATTGCCACCGCAGGGTGGCCCACCGCGGCGTTTTCCAGGTCGATAGAGCTGATCCATTCGCCACCGGTTTTGATCACGTCCTTGGTGCGGTCGCGGATTTGCATGGTGCC
>CAIWRE010000144.1 GCA_903914985.1 uncultured beta proteobacterium
CATTGGCATCGCCGAGCCGGTGCTCGGGCCGGTGTGGGTCTGGCTGATTCATAACGAGGTGCCCAGCCAGCGCACCGTGTTGGGCGGTGCCATCGTGTTTTTTGCGCTGTTGGCGCACATCGTCTGGCAACTGCGGCAACCCGGTGCCGAGGAACCACAGGCCTAAAGCGCCTCCTGCACCAACCAGTCTTTGAGCGCCATCACATCGCTGCGCACGCGCCCGGCGCGGGACGCCACGATGTACATCGGCTGGTCAGTGGTCACGCTCTGCGGCAGCGCGCGCACCAGCCGTCCCTGGGCGATCAGCGGCTCCACGATATGGCGCCAACCCAGTGCCAGGCCCTGCCCTTCCAGCGCCGCCTGTAGCACGATGGAATAGTCATTGAATGACAAGCCCTTGGCGGAACGCGGCGCGCTCACGCCAAAGCGTGCCAGCCATAGCGGCCAGTCCAGACGTGGGCGGTAGCGCTCCTCTAGGTGCAGCAAAGTGCTGTTGGCCAGGTCTTGCACGGTTTGCAAAGGCGAATGGGCTGCCAGGAACGTCGGGCTGCACACCGCAAACACCTCCTCGTCCACAAAGCGCCAGCGCGCATGCTGCGCAAAATCGCCGCTGCCCAGGGTGATGGCAAGGTCGATGCGCTCGCGCTCCAGGTCCAGATCAATGTCGGTGGTGATGCAGCGCAGCTCGATATGGGGATGCTGCTGCTTAAAGCGCGCAATGCGCGGCATCAACCACCAGGTTGCCGTGGCGGTAGACACGGCCAGCGTGACCTGGTGGGCCGAGCTCATGCTGCGCACCTCCCGCAGCGCCTGGTCCATCAAGGTCAGGCCCAGCGCCACTTGCTCCAGCAGGTAACGTCCGGCCTCAGTCAACTCCACACCTTTGTGGCGTCTGGCGAACAGCACCACGCCCAGTTCGTCCTCTAAGAGCCGGATGGCGTGGCTGACGGCGGGTTGGCCCACCGCCAATTCCTGCGCCGCCTTGGTAAAGCTGCCTGTGCGCGCCGCCGCCTCGAAGGTGATGAGGTTGCCCATAGCAGGTTGGTCAAAGCGCTTTAGCATGCAAAAAATTGATGGATTGGATGAAGAAATAGGCGGATCACAAAAGCCCGTTGCGCAACTATTATCCGCCTGAAATCTGCAAAAAATCATCCCAAACCCGGAGACAAACGGCATGAGCGAATCTGATACCCAAAGCCCACCCAGCACCACGGCAGAGCCCAAGCGCGGTCGGCGCAGCGGTGGACGTGAGCGGCGAGACCCCAACGCCAAGGTCACCGGCCCGGCTTACATCAAGCGCGTGATTCCGACCTACGACATCATGGGCGAGGAAAGCCTGCTCAAGATCGAGGCCACTGCCGACCGCATCCTGGCCGAAGTGGGCCTGGACATACGCGACGACGACGAAGTGCTGGCCATGTTCAAAAAGTCCGGCGCCAAGGTAGACGGCATGCGGGTCAAGTTTGAGCCGGGCCATTTGCGCGAATTGCTCAAAACCGCGCCCAAAGAGTTCACCCAACACGCCCGCAACCCGGCGCACTCGGTGCAAATTGGCGGCAACAACGTGGTGTTTTCGCCCGCCTACGGCTCGCCCTTTGTGATGGACCTGGACCGCGGGCGGCGCTATGGCACCCTGGACGACTTCCAAAACTTTATCAAGCTGGCCTACAACTGTCCGTGGCTGCACCACAGTGGAGGCACCGTGTGCGAGCCCACCGATGTGCCGGTCAACAAGCGGCACCTGGACATGGTCTATGCCCACATGCGCTATTCGGACAAGGGCTATATGGGCTCCATTACTTCGGAGGAGCGCGCCGAAGACTCGATCGCCATGAGCCGCCTGCTGTTTGGTGCCGACTTTGTGGACAGGAACTGCGTGATCCTGGGCAATGTCAACGTCAACTCCCCACTCCTGTGGGACGGCACCATGACCAAATCGGCCCGCGCCTATGCCCGGGCCAACCAGGCGGCGGTGATCGTGCCCTTTATTTTGGGTGGCGCCATGGGCCCGGTCACCAATGCAGGAGCGATTGCCCAAGCCCATGCCGAGACCATGGTGGGCTGCGCGATGACGCAGCTCGAGCGCCCCGGCGCGCCGGTGATTTATGGCAACTTTTTGTCCAGCATGTCACTGCGTTCGGGCTCACCCACCTTTGGCACACCCGAGCCCGCCATCGGCTCCATGGTGGTTGGCCAGTTGGCGCGGCGCCTGAACCTGCCGCTGCGCTGTGCGGGCTCGTTCACCACCTCCAAACTGCCCGACGGCCAGGCCATGCAAGAGAGCGTGATGTCCATGCTGTCGGCCGTGCACTGCGGTGCCAACTTCATCTTGCACTCGGCCGGGTTTTTGGACGGGCTGCTGTCCATGAGCTACGAAAAATTCATGCTGGACGCCGACTTCTGTGGTGCGCTGCACAGTTATATCGGCGGCGTCAC
>CAIWRE010000145.1 GCA_903914985.1 uncultured beta proteobacterium
ACCCCGATGCAGCGCCTCGGGCATTGGGCGCTGCGCCTTTTTGGTGCTGCGGTCTTGTTGTTTCTGATTGCGCCGGTGCTGGTGGTGGTGCCGCTGGCGTTCAACAACGAACCCTACTTCCATTTTCCGGTGCAGGAATACAGCTTGCGCTGGTTTCGTGATTTGTTTGGCAACCCCGTGTGGTTGCATGCCATTTACAACAGTGTGATCACCGCGGTGCTGGCCACAGTGCTGGCAACGTCTTTGGGCACCTTGGCCGCGGTGGGTCTGAACCATCACAACCTGCCGGGAAAGCGCTTCATCATGGCCGTGCTGGTGTCCCCGATGATCGTGCCTGTCGTCGTGTTGGCAGTCGGTTCCTATTTCTTTTTCTCCAAACTGGGAATCGCCAACAACCTGTTGGGCATTGTGTTGGTGCACGCGGTGCTGGGCATGCCTTTTGTGGTGATTACGGTGACCGCCACCTTGGGGGGGTTTGATATGAACCTCATGCGCGCAGCGCGCAGTCTGGGCGCATCGCAGTTTTTGGCGTTTCGCAAGGTCATGCTACCCATCGTCTGGCCCGGGGTGCTCTCCGGGGCGTTATTTGCTTTTGCGACCTCGTTTGACGAAGTCGTTGTGGTGCTGTTCCTGGGCGGTCCGGAACAAACGACCTTGCCGCGTCAGATGTGGACCGGGCTGCGTGAGCAGCTCTCGCCCACCATTCTTTCGGCCGCCTTTATGCTGATTTTGTTTGCCATCAGCATGCTGCTTTTGCTGGAACTGCTGCGCCGCCGAAGCGTCGCCTTGCGCGGCGTCGTCGAGTAAGTCCTTGTATCACCACGCTGCATGGCGTGCAGTGTCTCACTGGGCGCTTAAGGCAGCGTCCAAGACTTCGACCCAGTGCCGCACCGGGGTGTCGGTTCCGCTTTGCAGGTGGGTGATGCAGCCTATGTTGGCACTGCAAATACCCTGTGGCTTCATGGCTTGCAAATTGCCCAGCTTGCGGTCGCGCAACGCATAGGCGATCTTGGGATTCAATACCGAATACGTGCCTGCCGAGCCGCAGCACAAATGCGATTCGTTGGTCGCCACTTTCACCGCGAAGCCCAAGGCCGCCATCTGGCTTTCGACGCCCCCTCGCAACTGCTGCCCGTGCTGCAAAGTGCAGGGTGGATGAAATACTTGCAGACCCGCTGCCTGGGCAGCCGTGCTGCTGATACGGGGCTTGAGTGCCGCAACCATGTCGGGCAGCAGCTCGCTCAGGTCTTTGGTGAGTTCACTGACCCGCTTCGCCTTGTCGGCGTACAGCGGGTCGTCTTGCAACACATGGCCATAGTCTTTCACCATCACGCCGCAGCCGGACGCGTTCATGACAATGGCTTCTATGCCAGTACCAGATTGCGGCGCAATATGCGGCCACCAGGCGTCGATATTGGCACGGATGGAAACCTTGGCGCCATCCTGGTCATTGAGATGGAATTTGACCGCGCCGCAGCAGCCCGCTTTGGGCGCCACGACAGTTTGCACACCGGCGGCATCGAGCACCCGGGCGGTTGCTGTGTTGATATTGGGCGACATGGAAGGCTGCACACAACCAGCCAGCATCAGCACTTTGCGCTCGTGCACCGCCACAGGCATTTGCCCTGCGTCTTGAGCGGCGGGCACTTTGGAACGTATCGCCTGCGGCAGCACACCGCGCACCGTTTGGCCCAGCTTCATCGCGACGCCAAACAGGGGGGAGGGCAGACCCTCTTTGAGGGCCCAGCGCACTGCGCGCTCGGGCAGAGGGCGCGGCACTTTGGCGTCCACGATCTTGCGTCCCAGGTCAATCAAGTGCCCGTATTCCACGCCGCTGGGGCAGGTGGATTCACAGTTGCGGCAGGTCAGGCAGCGGTCCAGGTGCTGCTGGGTGGCGCGCGTGGGCTCAGCGCCTTCGAGCACTTGTTTGATCAGGTAGATGCGCCCGCGGGGCCCGTCGAGTTCGTCGCCCAGCAACTGATAGGTGGGGCAGGTGGCGGTGCAAAAGCCGCAGTGCACGCAGTTGCGCACAATCGCCTCAGCGGCTTGGCCATCGGCCGAATGTTGGTATTCAGGGGAGAGCGTAGTTTGCATGGCGAGACGGATAGCTTAGGCCACCGCGTGGAGGCGGCGCGTGTTGAAAACGCCATCGGGGTCAAACTGGTGTTGCAAAGCGGTTTGAATCCGCACTTGCGTGGTATCCAGCGGGGCAAATACACCACCAGCGACCGGCGTGTCGGTCAGAGCACCTTCGGGGCGACGGAAGAGCGTCGCGTGCCCTCCGACGCGCTGCGCCATCGCATGCAGTTGTGCCGATGCTGTGGCAGGTGCCCAGACCCAGCGCTGGCCGCCATGCCACTCAATGAAAGTTGCGTAGGGCAGATCCAGTACCGGCGC
>CAIWRE010000146.1 GCA_903914985.1 uncultured beta proteobacterium
CCGGGCCTTGCTCGATGTGTACTTCTACAAAACCCTGGTACTGCGACGGGTCGCGCTGGAGGGCGGCAATGTCGGCCACGTTCAGGCCTGCGTGCGCCATGGCATCGCGCATGGCAATGCCATCGGCGTCGCGCTGGTCCAGCCAGTCAGAGTTGAACTGGCCGGTAAGCGCACCGGAGCCCAAAAACACGGCCTTGTAGCGCTGGCCCTCTTCTTCTGAAAAACCCACCACTTCCAAACCAAACGGCAGTCTCCGCCCGGCGCGGTGCAACGCTTGCACGCAAGCCATGGGCACCAAAATGCCCAGGCGGCCGTCGTATTTGCCACCGTTGCGCACAGTGTCAAAATGGCTGCCGGTCAAGAGTCGTGGCGCGCTTCGATCTTGGCCGTGGTAGATGCCCACCACGTTGCCCACGGCATCTTGGGTCACTTCGTCAAAGCCGCATTCGCGCATCCACGTCTGCAGATCCCGGGCAACGGCGCGGTGGGCGTCGGTGAGATAGGTGACGGTGAGTTCACCGCGCTCTTGGTAGCCCGGCTCACTGTGCACCGCCAACTGCTCGGCCCAGTCCCACACCAGGTTGCCTTGTGCGGGAACATGGCCCAGCTTGTCGTTCAAACGGATTTCGGCGATGCGGTGGATGTTGCGCAGACACTCGGCGCGCTCAAAGTCGGGATGGTTGCCCAAGCGGCGGGCCATGGTGGCAATGATCTCGTGCTTGCCAAAACCCAGGCCACGCGGACCGCGCACCGCCAGAATGAAAGGGAAGCCAAAGCGCGCGTTGTAGTCGGCGTTGAGCTGCTGGATGCGCGCAAATTCGTCGGGTGTGCAATCGGTCAGGCCCGCCTTGCTTTGTTCCCCGGTGGACTCTGCAGTCAGTGTTTTGCTGACCATGGCTTTGCCAGCCAGCTCGGGGTGGGCGCGAATGAGTGCGAGCTGGGCGTCCAGCCCGGCCTCGCGCACCATTTGGGCCAGGACCGATTTAAGGTGTACCAGGCTGGCGAAGGGCCGATGGGCGGCGGCCGCGCGCGCAATCCAGGGCGAGTGTTCGTAAGTGCCGTCCAGCAGCGCGACACATTCGTCGACCGTGGCGGCGTTGAGTTGCGCAAGGGTCAGCATATGGATTTACTCCCAGACAAAGGCAGTGGTGGCGTCAAACGGATGCGTCGCCTTCCAGTGCCGGGCAATGTCCACGCGGCGCGCCACCCAGACCCGGTCGTGCGACTGCACGTAATCCAAAAAGCGCTGCAGTGCCCGCATACGCCCAGGCCGGCCCAGCAGCCGGCAGTGCATGCCAATGCTCATCATGGACGGGCTGTGTTCGCCTTCGGCATAGTGCACGTCAAAAGCATCGCGCAGGTACTGAAAAAACGGGTCGCCGTGCGAGTAGCCCTGCGGCAGGGCAAAGCGCATATCGTTGCAGTCCAGCGTGTAGGGAACGACCAAATGGGGCACCCGCGCGCCATCGCTCTTTTGCACATGCAGCCAAAACGGCAGATCGTCGCCGTAGTAGTCGCTGTCGTACTCCAGGCCACCGTGGTCCGCCAAAAGGCGCCGGGTGTGGGGGCTGTCGCGCCCGGTGTACCAGCCGGCGGGCAAGGCTCCGGTCAGGCGTTGAATGGCTTGCAAGCCCAGCGTCATGTGCTCGGCCTCGACGGTGGGGTCTATGGTTTGGTAATTGATCCAGCGCCAGCCGTGGCAGGCAATTTCGTGGCCCAGTTCCACAAAGGCGGCGGCGACTTCGGGGCAGCGCTCCAGCGCCATGCCCACGCCAAACACGGTCAGCGGCAGGCC
>CAIWRE010000147.1 GCA_903914985.1 uncultured beta proteobacterium
AAGTCACGGTGCACGGCAAGATGGGCCATGCCGCCGTGCCGGAGACGGGTGTGGACGCGCTGCAAGCGGCCACCCGCATCCTCAATGCGCTCTATCACCAAAACACGCTGTACCAGCAGATCAGCAGCCAGGTTCAAGGCATCAACCACCCTTATCTGAACGTGGGCCTGATCACCGGCGGCACCAACACCAATGTGGTGCCCGGCAAAGTGGTGCTCAAGCTCGACCGCCGCATGATCCCCGAAGAAAACCCGGTCGAGGTGGAAGCCACTCTGCGCCAGGTGATTGCCGACGCGGTAGCCCAATCGGCGGGTATCAGCATCGAGGTCAAGCGCATCTTGCTGGCCCACGCTCTCAAGCCACTGCCAGGCAACGCGCCGATGGTTAATGCTCTGTGCCAGCACGCCAGCACTGTGTTTGGCGAGCCGATTGAGGCCTCCGGCACACCGCTCTACACCGACGCCCGCCTGTTCTGCGAACACGGTATTCCAGCGGTCCTCTACGGTTGCGGCCCGCGCACGGTGCAAGAGAGCAACGCCAAGCGCGCGGACGAAAACATCGCACTAGAAGACCTGCGCCGCGCGACCAAAGTCGTGGCGCGGACGCTGTTCGATTTGTTGGGGTGAGGGTGCCTCGCGGGCACGAGGTGAGGTCCGCACTCCGATGAAGAGGTTGCAGTACGGATTAAACGTAGTTACAATAATTCCGCATGCAGATCACCTTTGACCCAGACAAAGATGCGGCGAATGTTGCCAAACATGCCGTGTCGCTGGCGATGGCCCGAGACTTGGAATGGGACACCTTGCAATGCAAGGAAGACACCCGACGCAACTATGGCGAGACACGAATAGCTGGCTATGCATTTATTGGGCAGCGTCTGTACGGTGTTGTCTACGTCATTCGTGGTGATGTGTACCGGGTCATCAGCCTGCGTAAGGACAATCAACGAGAGGTAAAAAGTTATGTCGCAAACGCTATCAGCTTCCAAAGCTAAGACCTTGACCATGCCTGGCGGTCGTGTGGTCGTGTTGCCTTCCGATGCAGAGAATGCGCAAATCAATGCCGGCATTGCAGCCGACCCAGATGCTTATGAAATGACGTCGGCTGAGTTCAAACAGTTGCGCCGGGGTCGTCCACTGGGCAGTGGTAAAAAAGTGCAAGTCACGTTGCGGCTGGATGCGGATCTTCTAGAGAAATTTAAGTCCACTGGCGCTGGTTGGCAGACGCGAGTGAACGATGCACTAAAAAGTTGGTCAGAGCGCCACGCATAGCAACGAGCTAAATCTGGCCTCACGACGGGCGCTACTTCTTTTTCGCCTGATCGTATTTGCGCCAATATTGAAACGCGTCCTCGTTGACTTCAAGATCAATCTCCATGACGCGGGTTTGCAGTCGCTCCTGAACTTCTGCTACCGCCATGTTGTAGATGACAGGGCCGATTTCTTCGACAAAGAAACCTAGCAATCCGCCAGCGGCGATATTGCCAATTTTCTCGTCCATGTTTTCCTGGAAGTAGCGCTCAATGGAGGCGATGGCTTGTTGCCGAACGTCTTTGGGAAGTTCAATCGTCATGTCTTTAAGGTCTGTTTGAACACCAACGTGGTGTCGCTTGGAAGCAATGTAACTTTTTGGGCAACTTCGCATACGGCAGAACACTTGTCATCACCCCGTTACAAGTACCCGGTAAAAACGGGTTGTGATCACCCTTGCTTCATCCGCACTCGCCATTGACTTCGCCCCCACGCCGTGGACAGGCCGGGTGGGAATGTCGGCGTGCCCTGGGGCGGGTGGTGACAACGGCACTGCGTACGCAGAGCGCGTACTGGTGCAGCATGTGGCGCAGATCGCGGCGCAGAACGTAAAGTCGGTGGTGAGTTTGCTGGACACCACAGACCTGCAGCGCTTGGGTGCGAAAAACCTATCGCACCACCTGGCGCAGCTCGGTATTGCCTGGCATCAGTTGCCGGTGGTGGACTACGGCGTTCCGTCCTTGGCAGTGACGGCACAATGGCAGCGCCTGTTACCAGCGCTGACCGCTGTACTGCAAAGCCACAATATTCTGATTCACTGTGCCCACGGCAAGGGCCGTACGGGGACCTTGGTTGCGACCATGTTCAAGGCCTGGGGGTGGAACACCGAGGCCGCCATGGCGAGGGTCCGCCAATTCCGACCAGGTGCCATCGAGACCCATAAGCAAGAGGCTTATGTTCAGGCGTTCGCCACTTCTTTCATCAAGGTAGCGTAGTGCGCCAAGGGCGGCGTTCGCTGGCCGGGAATCTTGGCCAGGTCGTCATAGCGGCGCAGGCGCACCGCTTCGGCGTAGTAGCTTAGTTCCTCAAACGCGCGCACCTGGACTTCGTCGTAGCGGCCCCCTTGCAACTCCAGGCTGTGCTTGGAGGCTGGTGACAAGTCGCCCCAGTAGCCTGCGTCCACCGCACATAAATAGCGCTTGGCGTCCACGTGCAGTTTGATGGGTTCCAGCACCGCGTCTGAGAACAAGCTACGCAAAAAGGGCAGTGCCACAAACTGGTGCAGGTCGTCCTTGGTGGGCATGGAATCCTGATCTGCCACCGGCTCTTGCTGCGGGCTGAGCATGTGGCCCAGGTCGTGCAACAGGGCTGCCACAACGGTCTCTGACGACTCGTGGGCTTGTTCGGCCAGGTGAGCGCATTGCAGGGCATGGTCGAGTTGGCTCACCGCCTCCTGGCCGTACCAGGTGGTGGCGCGGCTGCTAAGCAGTTCAACAATGTCGGGGATGGTCAGGGACATACAAATCTCCAAGTTGGACGTAGCGCTCAGGGCTGCGTACCTAGCGGGCGCGCGCGCCGATCACGGCAAAGCGGATGCGGGAACAGAAGTAATCAATGGCTGAGACGGTGACCAAAATCAGCAAAATTACAAAGGACATTTGCTGCAGCTCCAAGGTGCGGATTTGCTCCGACAAAATCAGTCCAATACCCCCAGCGCCCACGATGCCGATGATGGAGGCGCTGCGGGTGTTGGACTCAAACGCATACAGCACCTGGCTGAGCAGTACGGGCAGCAGCTGAGGCAAGATGCCAAAGCGCATCGTTGCAAAGGATGAGCCGCCGGTGGACATGACGCCTTCGACTGGTTTATCGTCTGCGGCTTCAATCGCCTCGGAAAACAACTTGCCAAAGCTGCCCAGGTCGGACATGAACAACGCCAGCACCCCGGCAAACGGCCCCAGGCCCACCACGTTGATCCAGACCAGGGCCCAAATCAAGATG
>CAIWRE010000148.1 GCA_903914985.1 uncultured beta proteobacterium
TGACTTGCAGTACCGCCGCCAGCTCCGGGTTGCGCAAGACATGGCCAGCGGGCCAGGCTTGGCCTTGGCCGTCGTAAAAGTAGCGGGCCGCCACGGGGTCGTTTTTGAGCTCGGTCTCCGCGGCCAGCAGGGTGGCCATGCGGGGACTTACGGCAAAGCCCTGGGTTGCCAGCGCAATGGCCGGGGCAAACAACTGAGCCCACGGCAATTTGCCATGCTGGCGGTGCGCCAGGGCCAGCATGGACAGCACGCCCGGCACCCCCACGGAGAGGCCACCAACGACGGCTTGACGCAAGGCTACGGGTTTGCCATTGGGCTGCAGAAACAAGGAAGGGGTGGCGCCTGCCGGTGCGGTCTCGCGCCCGTCAAAGGCCTGGGTGCGGCGGCCGTCAAAGTGGAGCAAAAACGCACCGCCGCCCAGACCGCTGCTTTGCGGCTCCACCAGGGCCAGTACCATTTGCACCGCAATGGCGGCGTCTACCGCACTGCCGCCTGCGCGCAGCATGGTGTAGCCCGCCTCGGTGGCCAGGGGGTTGGCGGCCGCCACTGCAAATGTGCGGGTGCTCCAGCCGGGCTTGGCCTGCGTACCGCTGGCCGCCTCGGGTTGCGCGGGTGGTGCAGACTGGGCCGGCGCGTGGGTGCAACACCAGGCCAGCGCAAGCGCAAGCAGCGCGGGGCGCATTACTTTTGCCGGGGCTGGCGACCCAGCAAGTAGAACTCGGGGTTGGGCATCATGTTGGTGGCGTTCGCCATGCGGTTGGACAGGCCGAAAAACGCGGTAATGCCTGCAATGTCCCAAATGTCCTCGTCGTCAAAGCCGTGGGCGTGCAGCGCCTCATAGTCAGCGTCATTGACGGTGTGGCTCTCCAGGCAGACTTTCATCGCGAAATCCAACATAGCGCGCTGGCGCGGCGTGATATCGGCCTTGCGGTAATTGATGGCCACCTGGTCGGCCACCAGCGGTTTTTTCTCGTAGATGCGCAAGATGGCGCCATGGGCCACCACACAGTACAGGCAGTGGTTGGCAGCGCTGGTGGTGGTGATGATCATCTCGCGTTCGCCTTTGGTGAGGCTGGATTCTTCGCGCAGCATCAGGGCGTCGTGGTAGGCAAAAAACGCCCGCCACTCGGCCGGACGGCGCGCAAACGCCAAAAACACATTGGGTACAAAACCGGACTTTTCCTGCACTTCCAAAATTTTGGTGCGCAGGTCTTCGGGCAGGGTGTTGAGGTCGGGCAGGGGAAAGCGGCTCATGGGTGGATCCTGGCGGGCAATGAAGGTGGCAGGTGAATGGAAAGAGATTTCATTATGCTGTGCGCTTTGAACCAATTCTTGCAAGGAAGCACGCATGCAATCCCCTTATGACAAAGGTCTGGCCACCCGCAAGGCCGTGATGGGCGAAGACTTTGTCGCCAGCGCCCTGGGCAACGCGACGCCGTTCACCCAGCCGATCCAAGACCACATCACCCGTGCCGCCTGGGGTGACGTATGGCAGCGTCCAGGACTGGACCTGAAAACCCGCAGCCTGATTACCGTGGCCATGCTGACCGCCTTGGGCAAACAGAACGAGCTCAAAGGCCATGTGCGCGGCGCCTTGAACAATGGCGCGACCCCCGCCGAAATTCAAGAAGTGCTGCTGCACGCAGCTGTGTACTGCGGCGTGCCCACGGCAGTCGAGGCCTTTCGCAGCGCCAACGAGGTGGTGAGCGCTCAGTAATGCGGCGGTAATTCGTCGCGCAGATTGCGCTGTGTGGCCGCTTGCGGGTCTGAGGCCTGCTGGCGCAGGTGCAAAACTTCGCTGATCAAAGCGTTGATTTGCGTTTGCTGGCGGATGACCACCTGATCGAGTTTGTCGATCAGGTCTTCGGTGAAGCTGGCTTTGATCTCCAGCTCGTTCAGACGTTCTAAGGCCTCGGTAAGCGCGTCAGATGCCGGTGGGGAACTGGTGGGATTGTTGGGCATGAACAGGGCGCTGCGCGCCCATGGTGTGGCTCAGGTGCGGGCTTGCATGGCTTCGCGCGCCAGGCGCACCGGAAATTGCGCACGGATTTGTGCGTCCATCTCCGGCGAGATGTGCGACGGGAAGTGGCCATCCAAAATGACCTGCAGCTTTTTGGACGCGGTCTCCACAATGCTTGGGCGGCCTTGCTCCACCCACTGGTTGGGGCTGGCGCGGTTGGCAATCTGGGGGTACAGGTAGTCCCGCTGCATCAGGTTCAGCGTTTGCGGCGCGCCCAGGTAGTGGCCAGGGCCGGTCAGGCAGACTTCGCGGATCGTGTCCAGTGACAGGGTTTCGTCATTGACTTCAATGCCGCGAATCGTGCGTTGCACCGCGCCGATGATGTCGTTGTCAATCAGCAGACTCTCCAGCGAAAAGCCCAAGAGGCTGGCCAGCATGCCGGCAGATTCATAAATCAGGTTCGCACCGGCATTCCCGACCAGCGCGTGGTTGTAGGCCTTCTCAAAACCGGCTTGGGCATCGGGCATTTTGGCGTCGCACATACCCGAGGCGGTCGCACCGGTGAGGTCGTAAAAACGTGCCATTTGGGCGCTGGCTGCCGACAGCAGCGCTTGCTCCGGGCTGCCGCCGGACATGGCGCCCGTGCGCAAGTCCGACACAAAGCACCAGGTGCCGAACATGGCAGGGGCTTTGGGTTTCACCGCATTCACATAGACCAAACCGGCCAGGCATTCGGCGGTTTCTTGCACCAGGGCACTGGCCAAAGATGCAGGCGCTGTGGCACCCGCCTGACCGGCAGACAGCAAGAGCACCGGCATGCCGCCGCGCACTGCGACTTCCAGGCACTTGCAGGCGTCGTAGGCGAACTTCATGGGTGGCACGACGAAGCAGTTGGACTGGCTGACAAAAGGACGCGCGCGCCACTTGTCTTCGCCCCCGGCGATGATGTGCAGCATCTTCAGCGTCTCTTCCAGATGCTCGGGCGACACCCAGCTCGAACCCACGTGCTTGGTGGTGCCACTCACGCTGGCGTAGGTGGTGTTGAAGTCCATCTCCCGCGGCAGGTCGAGGTCGCGGCA
>CAIWRE010000149.1 GCA_903914985.1 uncultured beta proteobacterium
GCGCTAGAGCGTTGCGCCAGCGAGTGGGCCGCCTACAAAGGCAAGCGCTCCAACTCGCTCAAAAAACTCATCAACCGCCCGCCGGTGCCACGAGGCGTCTATTTGTATGGCGGGGTGGGGCGGGGCAAGAGCTTTTTGATGGATTGCTTTTTTGAGGCGGTGCCGCTCAAACGCAAAACCCGTTTGCATTTCCACGAGTTCATGCGCGAGGTGCACCGCGAATTGCACCACCTGCAAGGCACGGTCAACCCGCTGGACGTGCTGGGCAAGCGCATCTCCGAGCGCTACAAGCTGATTTGCTTTGACGAGTTCCACGTGGCCGACATCACCGACGCCATGATTCTTCACCGGCTGCTGCAGGCGCTGTTTGATAACGGCGTGGGCTTTGTTACCACGTCCAACTTCCAGCCCGACGATTTGTACCCCGGCGGCATGCACCGCGACCGGGTGCTGCCGGCCATTGCACTGCTCAACCAGGAGATGGAGGTGGTCAATGTGGACAACGGCGTGGACTACCGCCGCCGCACGCTGGAGCGCTTGGACTTGTACCAGGTGCCCAACGGCCCGGCGGCTGATGCGTCCATGACCCAGGCCTTTAACAGCCTGGCCGAATGCGCCGATGGCAGCCCGTTGCTGCAGATCGAGTCGCGCCAGATCCGCACCCGCCGACGTGCCGGGGGCCTGGTGTGGTTTGACTTCAAAGAGCTGTGTGGCGGCCCGCGCTCGCAAAATGATTACCTGGAAATCGCCAGCCAGTTCCACACCGTGCTGCTGAGCGACGTGCCGCAAATGCAGGCCAACGGCAGCTCCGAGGCGAGGCGTTTTACCTGGCTGGTGGACGTGCTGTACGACCGGCGCGTCAAGCTCATGGTGTCGGCGCAAGTGGCGCCGGAGCTGCTGTACACCGCCGGGCCGCTGGCGCATGAGTTTCCGCGCACCGTCTCGCGCCTGAACGAAATGCAGTCCGCTGAGTTTTTGGCCATGGAGCGGCGCGATGTGGATACGCGCTTGACATGACGCCGGGTCTGTGTCGAGGTAAGGCTTTGTTGCTGGGCGCGGCGCTTTCGGTGGTGGCTGCGATGGCTTGTGCGCAGGTGCAGTCTGCGCCGCCATCGACGCCCGACGAGGACCCGCGTGGTGTGTTGATGGCCGGCCAGGCAGCCCAAACCCGGCAATTGGACGCGCTGGAGAAGGCTTGTTACGCCCGGTTTTTTACGACCAACTGCCTGCTAGACGTAGCCCGCCAGCGGCGCGCCATGCAGGCCGATTTTCAACGTAAGACGGCGGCACTCGATGCGGCGGACCGCCAGCAGCGCGCGACCGAGGCACGGCAGCGGGTGGAGGACAAGCAGCGCGAGCAATCGCAGCGCCAGCAAGCCCTGGATCCGGTAGCCGCAGAACAGGCGCAGCAAAACAAGCAGGCGGATATCGACGCCAAACAACAAGCCCATGCCAACAAGGCAGCCGCCGCTTTGGAGCCCCAGCCCGCCAAAGAGCCCAAGGCCGAGTCCGGCCCCGGCGCTGCCGAGCGCGCTGCCAACCGCGCAGCCTTTGACAAAAAGCAGGCGCTGGCGAAACAGCGTTTGGCAGACCGTGACGCGCAGCGCGCCAAGGCGGCTGCAAGCCCTGCGTCGGCGCCCTTGCCATTGCCGCTGCCACCAGCGGCGGCGCAGTGAAGCTCCAGGCTGCGGTACAGGCCGCATTCGCACCGCAGGGCGTACTGGCGCGCACGCTGCCCGGCTTTCGCAGCCGGCCCGGCCAAATGGAGATGGCGCAGGCGGTGGCCCACACCCTTGAAAACGGCGGCGTGCTGGTGGTGGAGGCGGGCACGGGCACCGGCAAAACGCTGGCCTACGTGGTGCCTGCGCTGCTGGGTGGTGAAAAGGTCTTGTTTTCTACCGCTACCAAAGCCTTGCAAGAGCAGCTTTTCTTGCGCGACATTCCCCGACTGGTGCAGGCACTGGGCTTTCCGGTGCGCGTGGCTTTGCTCAAAGGGCGCAGCAGCTATTTGTGCGCCCAGCGCCTGCAGGGTGCCCGCCAGGCCAACCAGAATCTGGACACCGCGGAACTGCGTTTGCTGGCCCGTATTGAGGACTGGGCGCTGTCCACGGTGTCCGGTGACATGGCAGAAGTGGCTGAGCTGGACGAACGCTCTGCGGTCATGGCGCTGGTCACCTCCACCCGTGACAACTGCCTGGGCAGCGGCTGCCCGCACATTCGCAATTGCCACACCAACCTCGCGCGCCAGGAGGCCATGAAGGCCGACCTGGTGGTGGTCAACCACCACCTGTTTTTTGCCGATCTGGGGGTGCGGGCCTCGGGCGTGGCCGAACTCCTGCCCAGCGTGACCACCGTGGTGTTTGACGAGGCGCACCAGCTCAACGACATCGGCGTGCAGTTCTTTGCCCGCCAGTGGAGTACCGGCCAGATGCTGGCGCTGGGGCGTGAACTGGCCGAGCAGTCCACCGGCATGGCGCGCGGCATGGTCGACTGGCTTGGATTGCAGGCCGATGTGAGCGACAGCGTGCAGATGTTCAGGGCACTGTTTGGAACCCACAAGCTACCGTCCACCTTGGCATGGAGCGGCGATACCCCCGAGGGCGTGCCCCTTGCTGCGTGGAGCGCCGCCGTGGCGCTTTGCGTGCATGCCTTGCAGGCCGCCAGCACCGCAGTGCGTGCCGTGGACGAGTTGGGCCCGGCATTCACCATGCTGGCCGAACGCTGCGACACTTTGCTGCACAACCTGCAGACCTTTGCCACCGCCGCGCCACCGGATCAGGTGCGCTGGTTGGACGTGGGCGCGCAAGTGCAGCTCTACCAGTCGCCCCTCACCATTGCCGAACCTATGCGCGCACTGGCACGGCCCGACGCGCAGCCGGGCTCGCAGCCTAAGTCCTGGATATTCACCTCTGCCACCTTGGGCACCGATGCGCAACTGAGCTGGTTTGTGGACGCTTGCGGCCTCGATGGCGCTCAGGTGCTGCGGGTAGCCAGTCCGTTTGATTACGCGGCGCAGGCTGCGCTGTACGTGCCGCTCGACTTTCCCCGCCCCCAGGACGCGGCCCATAGTGCGGCAGTGGCTACTCTGGTAGCGCAGGGGGCCAGCGCCCTGGGCGGTCGCACCATGGTGCTGACCACCACCACCCGCGCCATGCGCACTGTTGCTGATGCCTTACGCCAACACTTTGAGGCGGCAGGACTAGGTATCGAAGTGCTGGTGCAGGGCCAGGCGCCCAAGCGCGAGTTGGTGGACCGGTTTGTCGCAGCAAGCGCGGCTGATTGCCGGGAGAAGGGCGGCTGCGTGCTGGTGGCCACCGCCTCGTTTTGGGAGGGCATAGACATTGCGGGAGACGCTTTGCAGCTGCTGGTGATAGACAAGC
>CAIWRE010000150.1 GCA_903914985.1 uncultured beta proteobacterium
GCCTTGCAGCAGCCCTGTGGCTGGGCTTGGTCACCGCAGCCCTGGCAGGCGACTTGGTCTTTGCGTTTACCAACCCGACCTTCGGTGGCAACCCCAACAACGCCAGTGGTCTGCTCAACAACGCCAATGCGCAAAACCCAACCAAGGCGCCGGACACTCCCCAACAAAGTGCTCTCGATAAATTGACTGCCTCGCTCCAAGCCGCCATGCTTTCCAAGTTACAAAGCTCGGTCAGCGGCTACGTCTTCGACACCAAAGGCACTTTGGTCAGCGGCACGCAGTACACCGCGGGCGACTACCAGGTCACCGTGATCGTCAACCCCGACAAAACCGTCTCTTTGACCACGCTGGAAATTTCCACCGGCAATTCGACAGTCATCAACCTCGGCAACGTCGTAACCCAACCCTAATGCAGTCTTTTCCCTACTTCGGGCGCTTGTGCGCCAGCGCTTTGCTGCTGATTCTCAGCGGCTGTGGTGCCTTGGCGCCTTTGGGCGGTGTAAAGCCGTCTGTCCCTATCGGCAATGCCAAGCTCACCCCGGTCAGCGTCAGCACCCGCGACCTGACGCAACTGCCCAAGCCCGAGGCGCGCGTGCCGGTGGCGGTGTATGCCTTTCGTGACCAGACCGGACAGTTCAAAGGCCAGCCCGACTCCAACCTCTCCAATGCGGTCACCCAGGGTGCAGCAGCCATTCTGGTCAAAGCGCTGCTCGACTCCGGTTGGTACATGCCCATGGAGCGCGAAGGCTTTCAAAACCTGCTGACCGAGCGACGGGTTGCTCGTGCTATTGAAGTGCCGGCCGACAAGGGCAAACCCGGCTCCAGCTACCCCACGCTGATACCCGCCAACTATATTTTTGAAGGTGGCATCACCGGCTACGAGACCAATGTGCGCACCGGCGGCGCAGGTGCCAACTACCTGGGCATTGGCGGCGAAACCAAGTACCGCGTCGACCAGGTCACCGTCAACCTGCGCAGCGTGGACGTACGCACGGGCCAGATTGTCAACAGCGTGTCGGTGACGAAAACTTTGTTCTCGCACGAGGTCTCGGCCAACGTGTTCCAGTACGTGGCTTACAAAACCCTGCTGCAGCTCGAAGGCGGCTTCTCCAGCAACGAACCCAGCCAACTGGCCGTCAAAGAAGCGCTGGAGACTGCGGTCATTCACCTCACCATCCAGGGCATTCGTGACAAGCAGTGGGGCTTGCGCAATGTGCAAGACTGGAATTCTCCGATCATTCAAAGCTATCTGCGCGACTACGATTCCCAGTCCAACCTGGCCGGTTTCGATCCGAACAACCCCATTCCAATGAATCCTGCGGCGCCCAGCCCTGCGCCTGCATCCGTGCCCGCGCAGGCTGCTGCCGCCTCCAGCCCGGCGCCTGTCGTGGAAGAAAAGCCCACGCAAATCACGGTGGCCAAACGCGATCCGGAAAAAGACAAGGTGGCGCAAGCTGCGGCACCGCCTGAAAACCCGCCGGGCGTGATTTCACCCAAAGCCCCGCCGGGCTTTGCCGAGGGCTTTGCCGCCGCCCAACGCGGAGATTACCTGGACGCCTTGGTCTTCTGGCAGCCGCTGGCCACGGCGGGCTATGCGCCCGCGCAGCACAACGTGGCACTTTTGTACCAACGCGGCCTTGGCGTTCCGGCCAAAGCGGACATTGCGGTGAACTGGTTTACCAAGGCCGCACAAGGCGGATATGTGCAGTCCATGAACCAGTTGGCTGCGTGGTTTGAGACCGGCGGCTACGGCATGGCGGCCGACAAACAGCGCGCCGTGCAGTGGTACAAAGAATCTGCGGCCAAGGGCGACGCCTGGGCCCGGGACAGGCTCAGCAACCCGCGCTAACTAGCGCTGGGCCAGGCCTTCGTCAAACAGCCACTCGCGGTAGTAGCGCTTGTCGGCAAAGTCAGCGTACTTGGGCAAGAACGTGGTGCGATCGGTCTGCAGGTCGGATAAAGAATAAAACGCATCAATGCCCGGTGCGCTGTCCGACAACAGTTCACCCCAGCGCTCCTTCCTCGTCATGGGGTCGAGCGGCACCCGTCGCAGATGACGCACAACGATTTTTGGAAAACGCGGATCGCGCAACAAGTCTTCCATGCGCAGGGGGCGCGCATTTTGGCCTTGCGGTGTGGCTCGGGCATAGCTGTACAAGGCATTGCCCAGTTCACTGCCCGCCTCCAACAAGGCGTCCTCCGCCCCATGGCGTTGCACCACGGACCCGGTGCGCAACAAGCCTGCACTCAAGGTGGCCGTGACTGCCACGAATATCAATAAACCGATGTAGGTATAGCCGCCCTGCGCCTTTGCCTGCGGTCGCATCAGAGTGCCCCGTAGGCGACGCCCAGGTGGTTGCTGCCGGGCGCGCTGCTGCGCAGGTTGTAGACCTTACCTTTCGTTCCCTCTTTGGGCGGCTCCAGCACCCAGGCCGCGCTGCTGGCGCGCACCGGGTCATACGGCAGGGCCTTGAGGTAGTTTTTCTCAACCAACTCGTCCAGAGAATCCGGGTACCGGCCGGTGTCGCCATAAAACTTGTCCAGCACCTCGCGCGTGCTTCGCAGGTTGTCCACCAGCACCGCGTTGCGCGCGGTGTCAATGCTCTGGAAATAGCGCGGCACCGCCAGCGTCAGCAGCAGCGACACAATGGACAGCACCACCAGCAGCTCACTCAGCGTAAAGCCGCGCCCGAACCGGAAAGCATAGGAATTTTTCATGGACTTACCAGCTGCTGTAGGGCGCACCATTGAGCCCCGGTTTGGTGGAGCGGGAGCGCACGTCGTAGACATCCTCCCCTTCCTGGGGGTCGGCCGCCTCGCTGCTGTAGCTGCGCAAAGCCCAGGTGGCGGCTGCAGGCAGCTCGGTGCGCGGCTCCATCGGGTCGCGCGGCAGGCTGCGCAGCAAATAGAGGCGCCCTTTGCGTTCCCTGTTTTTGAAGGGTGCACCTTGCACCAACACGTCCAGGTTGGGCGGGTAGCCGGAGGCGTCTGGCGCCACCTCAATGTCGCCGGCGTCGGCAGCCGCTTTGTAAGCATCCAAGGCGGTACGGATTTCGCGCAGGGCGTGGCGCAAATCCGCCTCGCGCGAACGCTGGCGGCTGACTTCAAGCACCGGCAGCGTCAAGGTGGCCAAGACCGCAATGATGGCCACCGTCACCATCAGCTCAATCAGCGTAAAGCCACGTTGCGCCGCCATCACGAAAAATGCTCAGGGCTTGGCAGCAGGCGCGGGCGCATCAGCCACCGGCGTCGCCGGCACGGGCTGTACGGCAGGCACTGCCACTGCGCTGCCTCCCCCCACGCTGCCGCCCAACGCCCGGGTCTCGGTACCGCTGCGAAACTCACTGAAGCGTCCTTCCGGCCGCAGGCTGTTGCGCACAATGCGTGGCGTAATGGACAACACAATTTCGGAACGCTTGTCGGAGTCCTGGCTGGTGCCGAAGATCCGCTTCAAGCCGGGCAAGTCCCCAAAGCCTGGCACTTTGTCTGCCGTTTTGCGGTCTTCGTTGTTGATCAGCCCGGCCAGTACCTGGTTTTCTCCATCGTGCAGGCGCAGCACGGTGGTGGCGTTGCGGGTGCCAATGGTGTAGTAGGTGGAGCCCAGTTTGCTGGTTTGGGGGTTGAGGGCGTTGCTCACCTCCAGGCCGAGCTTGATCGTCACATCGTTGCCACGGTAAATCACCGGCTCCACTTCCAGCTTCAGGCCCACATCCATATAGGTCACGGTCTCCGACGACCCGCCTTGGGGCGTGGTCACGGTGGTCAGCACCGGAATTTTGTCGCCGATCATGATTTTTGCTTTTTCCCGGCTCAGCACCCGGATGCGCGGATTGGCCAGCAGGTTGACGTCGGTATCGGTTTTCTGCGCATTGAGTTGCAGGCTGCCCAAACCGACGCCGGTCGAGCTGGCGTTGAGGTTTTGCAAATCAGCCAAGGTCAGGCCTACGCCGCCGTCGCTGGCCAAAGGGCTCAGGCTCAGCGATGTGGGCCACTTGATACCCAGGGTTTGCAAGCGGTCGCGTGCAACTTCGAGTACCTCGAGCTCGAGCATGACTTCCGACTCGGGAACATCGTAGGTGGCGACCAGACGCTCGAGCAGGTCCAGCATGTCCGGGGTGTCGCGGGCGATCAGGGCGTTAAGCTTGTCGTCAACCACCACGTCGCGGCCTTTGAACAAGGTCTTGATCGCCGCGCCCACCGCCTTGGCCTCGCTGAACATCAGCGGGAAAGTGCGCACGCTGAGCTCCTGGTAGTCCTTGAGCTTGGCCGGGGTGTTGGGAAACACAATGATGGTGTTGGCATTGACGACTTGTTTTTCCAGTTGGTTGCTCACCAGCAACAGGTTGAGCGCCTCTTCGATGGTGGTGTCACGCACCAGCAGACTGGTTTTGAGCTCGGGCTTGATGTCTTTGTCCAGCACAAAATTCAAGCCGCTGCCGCGCGCCAGACTCTCCAGAATCTGGCGCACCGAGGCCTCCCGGAAGTCCAGCGAAACCGGCTGGCGAAAGGCCTTGCCCAGCACACTGGCGCTGTTGGCGCTCAGGGCAATTTTTTCCAGCGCCGTGGCTTGCAGGGCCTGGGCATCCAGGTTGGCGGCGTCGTCGCGCAACACGGCCTGGGCATGGGTGCGCGCAGCGTCCCAGTCCTTGGCCTGGACCGCCTGCTGACCAAGGTCCAGCGCGCGGGCTGCACGTTCTTGCTGGCGCACCCGCAGCAATGCCTGGCGGGCCAGGTCGTCGTCCGGATACAGCGCCAAGGCACGCTCTAAAAGGCTGGTCGCGCCCTGCCAGTCTTTGCGCTGCGTGCGCACTTGGGCCTGTGCCAACCAGGTGCGGGCCGCCATGCGCTTGGCCGTCAGGTAGGTGGTTTTGTAGTCCAGGTTGTTCGGCTCGTTTTGGGCCAGCGTTTCCAAGGCCTGCAGGCCTGCCTCGGTCTGGCCCTGGTCCATCAGGCTTTTACCCTCGCGCGTCGGCGACTGCAGCGCGCAACCGGAGGCCAAAAATACAAAGGCCAGGGCGAGGCCGGCGGCTTTGCGTGCACCGACCGGGGCCGCGGGTTGATTGCATGGGCTCACTAGGGCGCTCCAATATCGAGGGTTTGACGCTCATTGAGCGGCAGGTAGGTAAATTCAATCCGGGGAGGCACGATGGACTCCACCCGGTACTGGCCGTCAATCACCGCCGCCGTGCGCGCCAGACGGACGTCTTCGCCCACCGTCAGGTACACCTGCCACACGCCGGCTTGCAAGTGCTTGCCCAAAAATCCAAATGGAAGTGGTGGTGCGACCGGTTTTGGTGGCGGCGGGGGGGGCGGTGGCGGGGGTGTCCACGACCGCGCGCCAAAGGCTTGTGCACCAGGGTTCTCGACACCGGGGCGAGGCGCTGGCAGGCGTTCCTCCAGTGCTAACACGGCCACTGCGGAGGAAACACCCGCAACAGGCTTTTTGGATGCCGGGCTGGCTTGCACCGCCGTGGCGCGTGCAGGGGCTTCAGCAGCAGCTCCGGACGGCGTAGCAGGTGTGGGTCGGGCGGATCGGGTAGGTGCTACCAGGTCGGTATCCGCACCGGGCGTTTTGTCGGCAAAAAATGCGAGCCAAGCGGAGCCCAGCAAAGCAATCAGCCCGAGTGCTTGGCGCAGCGTCATGGTGCTGCCCCCGTGACAGGCAGCGGGGCCTGGTACAGCGTCCAGCGCAGCGCCACTTCCAAGTCGTCGGTGGCAGCCGCATCGCGCTTGAACAGGGCACCCTCCAATGCCAGGCTGGGCAGGGCATGCAAGGCGTCTTGCACAAAGCCCCGCACCGCGGTGTAGCTTCCGACAACCGGCAGCTGCATGCGGTAGCTGCACCAGGCGCCCGTCTCGTCGCAGGCCTGTTTGTATTGCCCCTGGGGCAGCTCAAGCTCCCAGCGCTTGGCCAGTGCAAAGAGAGTTTGCTGCGCCGCCTCAGGCAGCGGTGCCCGGGCCAGCATGGCTTTGAATTGCGCGGCGTTGTGCTGACTGCCCTCTTGCTCGGTCAAGGCAGGCGACGCGCTCTGCGCCGTGTTTTGCAGCGCGGCCTGCGCCTGGGCAGATTGGGCTTGCGACAAGGCTTGCCGGTCGTTTGCCCGCGCAGCGTATTGCGCTGGCAGCACCCAGGTGAGCATGGCCAGCACGCCCAGCCAAAGAACCGAGGCCAGCCAGACCAGGGGGCCCGCGCGACCGGCACGCAGCAGTGCGTCCTGCACCACCTGGCGCAGGGCGAGAGCAGAGAGGGACGGACGGCTCATAGGCTGGCCTGCGCCCACTGCAGCGTGACCTCAAATCGCAGGGGCTTGTTCGGGTCTTGTGCGTTGACCTGGTGGGAAGTCAGCACCGCAGACACAAAAAAGGGCTCGGCCCGCAACTGGCGCATAAAGCCCAGCATGTGGGCGCTGTCCTTGGACTCCGCCAACAACCGTAAGCCCTGGGCAGCGCCCGCCTCCTGGTTTGTAGAAGCAGTGTCAGGACGCATTTCCAATATCGCCACCTGAATACCAGGTGCGCTGGAAACGCGCTCCAGCGCATCCCACAGCGCGTTCCAAGGGCGGTTGAGCGCGATCAGTGCCAAGTTCGTGGCCTTGCTCTGCAGAGCGTCCTGGGCGCGCTTGGCTTGGGGCACCACGACACCAAGGCCGCGGCCCGGGGGCGCGGCCGCCGGTACTGTGGCCGCCAAGGCCGATTGCAATTGCAAACGCTCGGCATGAATCGCCAGGACCCACCACAGGCCTGCGGCCAGCACCAGCACCGCACCCAACAGGGCAGCCCGCAAGGCCAGGCCTGCGCGTGCCCACCAGAAGCGCAGGGTGCGCGGCGCAAAATCCAGATCCAGACGATTCATGGCTTGACTCCCCACAGACTGAGGGCATCACCCACCGGTCCCAGGTAAACCGCAGAGGCGCCGCGCCAGGCCTGCGGCACTGCGCCACACAGCGCCAGTTTGGCAGGCACGGGCAGGCCCAGGCGCAGGCCTTCGTGCTGCGCTGCTTCCACCGGCCATAGCGGCTCCTGTGCATTTGCCGGGGCAAAGTCCAGCCGTCGCAGTTGCTCTATGTGGCGCTGGGGTGCAACACACAAGGTCAACACGCCCTCACCGCAAACACCCAGCCATTGCCCGGGCTCCAGAGAGGCATGCCAATGGTTCCACAGCGCCGCAAACAGGGGCTGCACCGACACCAGGTGCAAACCATGGCGCTGGCATTGCGCGCGCAGCATGTCCATCAGACTGCTGCGCATGGCACTGGCCACAAAGCGCCCGCCGGTGCGCGGCGCGCTGGCGGTCTGCCAGCCGGTGGCTGAGTCGGTCACCGCGTTCAGGCGCAGCGACACGGCAGCATTCAAATCCGCTAGGGTCGCACTGTTGACCGGTGGCTGCACGCTGGCGCTGGGCACCCACAAATCGGCCACCAGCACCTCGAGCGCACTGCCCGATCGGGCATGCTTCAGGAGCATGGCGTCGAGGGCCGCGCCGCGCTGCTCGTCCGTGGCCTGGGCGGGCCAGACCAGCGACTGCAGCAGCCGGTAGCGCGGGCGCAACCAGCCGCTGCGCAGCGCAAGTTGCGCGCCCAGCGGCCCCAAGCTTAGGGCTAAACGGCTGTTGCTGGTGTCAGGCATTGAGCGTCACCCGGTTGACTTCGGCCAGCGTGGTCTCACCCCGGCGCGCCAGGGCCATGGCCGCATCGCGCAAGCTGCGTGTGCCTTGGCGGTGGGCGGTTTCTTTGATTTTGCGAATCGGGGCTTTTTCAATAATCAGCTCGCGCAACTCGTCATTGAGCAACAGGATTTCGGCAATCGCACGGCGGCCTTTGTAGCCGGTGCCCCGGCAGTCACCGCAGCCCCGGCCCACTTTCCACTGGCCAGAGGTGTCACCCGCCGGCAACCCGGCACTCTCGCACTCCTGAGCGCTGGGACTGTGAGGCACGCTGCAGTGCGGGCAGTTGACCCGCAGCAGGCGCTGGGCCCAAATGCCATTGAGCGCCGAGACAAAGGAATAGGGGTCAATGCCCATGTGCACAAAGCGCCCCAGCACATCAAACACATTGTTGGCGTGCACCGTGGTCAGCACCAGGTGGCCGGTGAGCGCCGACTGCACCGCAATCTCGGCGGTCTCGTTGTCGCGAATTTCACCCACCATGATTTTGTCGGGGTCATGGCGCAGGATAGAGCGCAGGCCCTTGGCAAAGGTCAGGCCTTTTTTCTCGTTCACCGGAATTTGCAGCACGCCCGGCAACTGGTACTCCACCGGGTCTTCGATGGTGATGATCTTGCTGCGACCATCGTGAATTTCGGTCAGCGCACCGTACAGCGTGGTGGTTTTTCCGGAGCCCGTGGGGCCGGTGACCAGTAGCATGCCATAGGGCTCTTGGGCCAGCCGGCGCAGCACCGCAAGCGAGGCCGCGTCAAAGCCCAAAGCGTCCAGCGACAGCGAGCCATAAGTCTCAATCATGGCGCGCTTGTCCAGCACGCGGATGACCGCATCTTCGCCATGGATGCTGGGCATGATGGACAGGCGCAGGTCAATATCGCGGTCGGCGTCCGACACCATGAAGCTGCCGTCCTGGGGCACGCGGCGCTCCGAAATATCGAGCTCGGCCACCACCTTCAGGCGCGAAATCACGTACTCCGCCAACTCCACGCCCTGCACCGTGAGCGCATGGTCGAGCACGCCGTCAATGCGGAACTTGACGCTCATGCCGGTGGCGGTAGATTCAATGTGAATGTCCGAGGCACCGGCCTTGAGCGCGTCGTACAAAATCGAATTCACCAGCTTGACCGCCGGGCTGGCCGATTCGCCCAGGGCCGAGAGCGACAGGCTGGACGCCGCACGTTTGTCGCGCTGCGCATCGCTGGCCGAGGTGTCGTCGGGGTGCTGCCCCAAACCATCGGTGGCGCGCGCACTTTCTTCGAGCTTGACCAGGTAGGCCGCAATGTCTTCTTGCAGCGCCAGCGCAAAACCCAGCGGGGCTTGCGCCATAGATTGCAGCCAAGCCATCAGATCCGCATCAAAGGGGTCGGCCACCACCGCCTGCAACGCGCCCGACTCCGGAACAGTCACCACCACGCAGTGGCGGCGCATGGCCAGCCCCAAAGGCAACACAGTCAGCGCCGGGGTGCAGGAAAGCAAGTACGCGGTCTCGACCACCGCCATCTTCAAGACGGCTCCCACCTGCTGGATGACCACGCGTGCATCACCCCCACCTGGCGCACCCAGGTCCGCCAGCCCAGCGCTGGCGCTGCGGCCCTGGCTTCGTGCCTGGCCATAGACCTGGCGCAGCACGGCCGCGTCGGGCAGCGCGAAAGCGCGTTTCACGGTGGCCATCAAAACGACCCCGCCAAATCAAAAATCGGCATGTACAACAGCACCACGATCACGCCCACCACCAGGCCGATGGCGGTCATCAAGAGCGGCTCGAAACTGCGCATAAAGCGGTCAATCCAGCGGGTGATTTCACCGTCGTAAAAGGCTGCCGACTGGCGCAACATGCCGCCCAGATCGCCGGAGCGTTCGCCCACGGCCAGCATGCGCAAAGAAATCGGCGTAGTGAGCTGGTGCGCAGAAAATGCCAGCGACACCGGTGCACCGGTCTGCACCTGGGCACGGGCCTGGCGCAAGCGCTGCGCTACCGCCGGAGAGACCACCGAATCCACGGTGTCCATTGCCGCCACCAGAGAAATACCGCCTTCGAGCAGCAGGCCCAAAGTCATGTACAGCCGCGAGAGCTCGTAAACCCGCACCCGCTCGCCGACACCGGGCAGGCGCGACAACAAGCCCATCCAACCGCCTGCCGCCTGAAACTTTCGGGCCGAGGCGCCCGCCATCAACAGCGCCGCCACAAGCAGCGCCAGCAAAATGTCCAGATGGTCGGTGAGCAAGGCGCTCAAGGCCAGCATTTGCTGCGACAACCAGGGCATCTGACGCCCGGCACCCTGGTACACCTCGGCAAAGCGCGGCACCACGTACATCATCAAAAACAAGCTCACCAGCGTTCCGACGCTGATCAAAATCGCCGGATAAATCGCCGCACTCACCACCTTGGAGCGCACCGCGTCAATGCGCTGCTGGTAGGCAATAAAGCGCTCCAGGGCATGCGGCAGGCTGCTGGTGCCCTCAGACGCACGTACCAGACCGATGTAGAGCGGAGGAAAATGGAGCGACTGCTCGGCCAGCGCACTGGAAAAGCGCCGCCCGTCGCGCAGCGCTTGCAAAAGACCAGACAAGATCGAGCGCAGCGCGGGCTGGGTTTCTTTTTCCAGCAAGGCTTCAAGGCCTTCGACCAGCCCCAGGCCGGCTTGCAGCAGCGCCAGCAGTTCCTGGCTGAACATGACCAATGGCAAGGGCGAGCTGCGGCGACCCAGTGCACCTTGCAAGCGACC
>CAIWRE010000151.1 GCA_903914985.1 uncultured beta proteobacterium
ACATCGGCTCGGGCAACGCGGGGCGCAACACCACCATCGTGCGCTCCAACTACATGATGCAGGACAACACGGCGTTCTACGAGCACTCCATGTCGCTGTGGCGCGGCATGTCGCAGGACCTCAATTACAACGTGATGTTCTCGCCACGCGGCTATTTGTACGTGACCATGTCGCCCAGTGCGCAGGACGCGCAAATCCGCCGGGCCAACATCATGCGCTTGAACGGTATTCGCGCCGACATCCTTACGCGCGAAGACGTGATGAAAGAGGCACCCTACCTCGATTTTTCGGACAACGCCCGCTTTCCGATTTACGGCGCCATGCTGCAACCCGACGCAGGCACTGCCCGCCACGACGCCGTGGTTTGGGGCTATGCACGCGCCGCCAACGCGCTAGGCGTGGACATTATTCAAAACTGCGAAGTGCTGGACTACCAATGGTCGGGCGAACGCATTACCGGTCTCAAAACGACCCGCGGTGACATCAGCGCGGGCAAGGTCGGCATTGCGGTGGCGGGCCACACCTCAGTCTTGGCCCAAAAAGCCGGTCTGGAACTGCCCATCGAAAGCCATGTGTTGCAGGCTTATGTGAGCGAGTCGATCAAGCCGGTGGTCAACCACGTTGTGGTCTGGTCGGCGTCTTACTTCTACTTTTCGCAGTCGGACAAAGGTGGTCTGGTGTTTGGCGGCCATATTGACCGCTACAACTCCTACGCCCAGCGCGGCAACCTGGCCAATGTGAGCGAAGTGACGCAAGCGCTGGTCAGCGCCATGCCGAGTGCGGCGCGCTTGCGTGTGCTGCGCCACTGGGGCGGCATCATGGACATGACGCCCGACGGCAGCCCCATCATCACTAAGACGCCGGTGGACGGGCTGTACCTCAATGGTGGCTGGTGCTACGGCGGCTTCAAAGCCACCCCCGCCTCGGGCTGGTGCTTTGCCCATACCATCGCCAACGATGCGCCGCACGCTTACAACGCAGGCTTCACGATGGACCGTTTTGCAAAAGGGCGCTACATCGACGAAGCCGGTACCGGCCCTTACAACCATCTGCAGTAAGAGGAGGCGCCACACCATGCTACGCATTAACTGCCCCCACTGCGGGCTGCGCGACCACGAAGAATTCAGTTATTTCGGTGACGCCACCAAAGCCTACCCTGCCCTGACGACCGAGCCGTCGGCGGAGAACCACGACGCTTGGGTGGAAGCGATTTACACCCGCAAAAACCCCAAAGGCATCCACACCGAATTCTGGCAACACACGCTGGGATGCCGCCGCTGGTTGGTGGTCAAGCGCCATACCGTCACGCACGACATTGAGTCGGTGGTCATCGCCAGCGAGAGAGAACTGCCATGACGCAAGCCACATCCACCAACGCAGGCGCATACCGCCTGGCCCAGGGCGGTCGCATTGAGCGCAACACGCCCCTGACTTTCACATTGGACGGCAAGTCCTTCCAGGGATTTGCCGGTGACACGGTGGCGTCCACCTTGCTCGCTCATGGCGAGCATTTGGTCGCACGTTCGTTCAAATACCACCATCCGCGCGGCATCATGGCTGCGGGGGTCGAGGAAGCCAACGCCCTCTTGACCGTGGGCGTCAACGGCACGCACGAGCCCAATATTGCCGCCACCGTGCTGGAGCTCGAACAGGGCCTGCGCACCCGCACGCAAAACGCCTGGCCGTCCGTCAAATTCGACGCCATGGCCATCACCTCGGTGTTGTCGCCGTTTTTTGTGGCCGGGTTCTATTACAAAACCTTTATGGGTCCCACCCGCCACGCATGGATGCTTTATGAGCATTTCATTCGCAAGGCAGCAGGTCTTGGCGCTTCGGTCAATGATGCTGATGTGCACCGATACGACTGGCACAACGACTACACCGACGTGCTGGTCATCGGTTCAGGCGCAGCAGGACTGAGCGCGGCCCTTCATGCCGCACGTGCGGGATGCGACGTCATGCTGGTCGAGCAAGACTTTGCCCTGGGCGGCGCATTACTGAACCAAGCTGCCAAGGGCGCCAAAGGCCAATGGCTGGCGACCATGCTGGCCGACCTGCAGGCCACCGGCAAGGTGCGCATGCTGACCCGCTCCACG
>CAIWRE010000152.1 GCA_903914985.1 uncultured beta proteobacterium
GATGGCCCAAACTGCCACGCTCAAAATTTCCCACCAGTTTCCCGGTGGCACATTGACCGAAGGCGACTTTCGCGACCGTTTGGTTCGTAAATTCGCCGCCGAAGTGGAAAAGCGCACCAAAGGTGCCTTGAAGTTCGAGATTTACCCCGGCTCTTCCCTCATGAAAACCAACGCGCAGTTCTCTTCCATGCGCAAGGGTGCGTTGGACATGGCACTGATCCCCTTGTCCTACGCTGGCGGCGAGATTCCTGAGGTGAATATCGGTCTGATGCCCGGACTTGTCACTTCTTATGCACAGGCCTACAGCTGGAAAACCAAGCCCGTGGGTGCAGAGCTGACCCATTTGCTCCAGGAAAAAGGCATTGTGCTGATCAGCTGGATCTGGCAGGCCGGCGGCGTGGCCTCGCGCTCCAAACCCATCGTCAACCCCGAAGATGCCAAGGGTATGAAAGTGCGCGGCGGTTCGCGCGAAGTGGACATGATTTTGAAAGAAGCTGGCGCCTCGGTGGTCAGCCTGCCGTCCAACGAAATTTATGCCGCCATGCAAACCGGCGCCATGGATGCCGCCATGACCTCGAGCACCTCGTTTATCTCCTTCCGCCTCGAAGAGGTGGCTAAGTCCTTGACCACCGGACGCGCAGGTGCTTATTGGTTCATGTTTGAGCCGCTGATGATGTCCAAACAGATCTTTGACGCGCTGCCGCAAGCCCAGCGCGATGCCATCATGGCCGTGGGCGCCGACATGGAAAAATTTGCCCAGGAAGAAGCCAAGAAAGACGACGTGGAAGTGGCCAACGTCTACAAGAAAGCCGGCGCTACGGTGGTTGACCTGAACCCCGCTGCGATCAAGAAATGGCAAGACCTGGCGCGTGAAACGGCTTGGAAAGACTACGCCGCCAAAAACGCAGGCAGCGCCAAGCTGCTGGCACTGGCTGAGCAGACGCTGTGAGCCACGGTTTCGAACTCGAGGGCGCAGCCAAGCCCGGCGACTTGGTGCCACGCAACGCGGCGCTGGCGTTTTTCAGCGCTGCGCTGGATGCGCTCAACCGCTTCGTGTTGCGCGTGTCCATGGTGGCTTTGTTGGTGACCGCGGCAGTTTTGACCTATTCGGTCGTGACCCGCTATTTCCTCAAGTCATCAACCGACTGGCAGGACGAGGCTTCGGTGTTCATGCTGGTGGGTGCCACCTTTATGACGGCCGCCTATGTGCAGTCGCTGCGCGGCCATGTGGGCATCGAAGCGCTGGCCGGTTTGTTGCCTGCCGGTGTGAACCGGGTGCGACTGGTGCTGGTCGACGTGGTGTCTGCATTGTTTTGCAGCTTTTATTCCTGGAAATCGTGGACTCTGTTCCATGAGGCTTGGACCGAGGGCCAAACCACTTCAAGCAGCTTTGCGCCGCCCCTGTGGATTCCCTATTCTTTGATGTCGGCGGGCATGACACTGCTGGCGATCCAACTCGTTCTCCAATCTGCCGTTCGCCTGAGCGGCGGCGAAGTTCAGAAAGCTGCAGCATGAGCGAACTTGCTATCGGTCTGTCGTACGGCGCGGCCACGCTCTTGGTAATGTTCTCCGGCATGCCCATCGCTTTTGCGTTGGGCACGGTGGCCGTTGCTTTTATGTATTTCTTCATGCCCGCGTCGTCGTTGGACACCGTGGCACAGAACGTGTACGAAGAAATGGCTTCCATCACACTGCTGTCGATTCCGCTCTTCATCATGAAGGGTGCGGCCATCGGTAAGTCACGCGCCGGTCAGGACTTGTATTCCGCCATCCACGCCTGGCTGCACAAAGTGCCGGGTGGCTTGGGTATTGCCAACGTGTTTGCCTGCGCGCTGTTCGCTGCCATGGCTGGCTCAAGTCCAGCCACCTGTTCGGCCATTGGCTCAGCGGGCATTCCGGAAATGCGCCGTCGTGGCTATTCGCCAGGATTCGCCGCAGGCATCATCGCCGCCGGTGGCACCTTGGGCATCCTGTTGCCACCATCCATCGTGATGATTTTGTACGCCGTGGCCGCCGAGCAGTCGCTGGGACGCTTGTTCCTCGCCGGCATCGGCCCCGGCATGTTGCTGGTGGGGCTGTTTGCCGGCTACGCCGTGGTGCGTGCGCGTAAGGAATACCAACAGGCTCTGGAGGTCTACCAGGCCGGTGGCGTGAAGTCCGCCTACCTGGAAGAGGAACATTTCACGCTGGCGCAGAAGGTTGAAATGCTGCCCCGCGTGGTGCCCTTTTTGGTGTTGCTGCTGGGTGTGATGGTGGCGCTGTACGGCGGCTACGCCACGCCCTCGGAGACCGCCGGTTTGGGTGGCCTGATGGCGCTGGGTTTGGTAGCGGTGGTCTACGGACTGTGGCGCCCGAAAGACGTGGCACCGCTTTTGTCGAGCACGCTCAAAGAGTCGACCATGCTGATGCTGATCATTGGCATGTCGCTGTTGTACAGCTATGTGATGAGCCACCTGCACATCAGCCAGGGCGCGGCGCAATGGATCGTGGGTATGCAACTGTCCAAGTGGGTGCTGCTGGCGGTGATTTTGCTGATGGTGATCGTGCTGGGATTTTTCCTGCCGCCGGTGTCCATCATCTTGATGACGGCGCCCATCATCCTGCCGCCGCTCAAAGCGGCCGGCTTTGACTTGATCTGGTTTGGCGTGGTCATGACGATCGTGATGGAAATGGGCCTGATTCATCCACCCGTGGGTCTGAACATCTTCGTGATCAAAAACGTCGCGCCCGACATCCCGCTTAAAGACGTGATCTGGGGTGTCATGCCCTTTGTGGGTTTGATGTTTGTCGCGGTGTTTCTGCTGTGTGCATTTCCAGGCATTGCCACCGGTCTGCCCAATATGGTGATGGGAGTCAAGTGAGATGAATGCACCGCTGGGTCTTTGGAACCTCCAGGCGCAGGGTCGCGCGCGGCGCAAGGCGCGTGCGCTGGCCAGTCTGGGCCCTCAATTGCGCGGCAAACGGGTCGACACAGCGGGCGCGGTGCAATTGCTCAGCAGCGTCATCGAGTCCGGTGACCGCGTCTGTCTGGAAGGTAACAACCAAAAACAGGCGGACTTTCTGGCCCGCGCCTTGACCCAACTCGACCCGCACCAGGTGCAC
>CAIWRE010000153.1 GCA_903914985.1 uncultured beta proteobacterium
CAAAACCAACACACCCTCGCTGGTGAGGCGGCTGTCGGCCAGCGCCAACAAACGCGCTTTGACATCTTCGGGCAGGCTGGACGCCACCACGTCAAAGCGCAGGTGAATGGCGGTGGAGACCTTGTTCACGTTTTGGCCGCCCGCACCCTGTGCACGTATGGCACTGATCTCGACCTGCGACTCGTCAATCGTGATGAAGGGGGGCATCAATATCCCTGGCCTGCAGTTAAACTGCCAACGTATCGAATCAATACCGAACAGGAGAAGGTCATGGCAAAAGGTCAGCAAAAAACCAATAAAGAAGCGAAGAAGCCCAAGAAGGATACGTCACCGCCCAAGCCCCTGGCCGGCGGCGAGCCTCCAGTGCGCGCCACCATCACCACAGCGGTGATTCCGCGCGGTAAGTTGAAGAACAAATAAGCATCGCTGCCCCATGAAAAAAGCGCACCCTTTGGTGCGCTTTTTTGCGCCTTTACTTGGTGTTCAGATCGGGAAATGCGCAAGCGTTTCAGCCAGGGTGGGCGGCTGGCAGCCGGCGCGCGTGCAGTTGATTGCGGCGGCACGCATGGCCTGGCGCAAGGTGCTGTCCACCCGCTGAGCGGCGCCTTCGGGCCGTAAAGCCCAGTCGGCCAGACAGTTGCCCCAAAACGTGTCGCCTGCACCCACGGTGTCCGCCAAAGCTACTTGCGGTACATCCTGTGTGGCGGTCGCGCCGTCTACCTGCAAATAGGCACCCTGTGCCCCGAACGTCAGCGCAATGCGGCTGGCTCCCTGCGCATCAAATGACGCGGCGAGCGTCGTCGCGTTGGCGCGCTTGACATCCGCGAAACCCAGCGTCTCCAGATCTTCGTCGCTGGCTTTCAGCCAGTTTGCCAGCGCCGCAACCTGGCGCACTGCTGCTACATAGGCCTTCAGGTCTTCGGCCAATTTGGGCCGCAGATTGACGTCCACGCTAATCGTCCAACCCCGTTTTTTGGCGCCTTGCAAAATAGCCAGCACCTTCTCATGTTCCGGCGGTACCAGCAGCAAGGAACCTGTGTGCAGAACGCCAGGTGCATGGGTGTCAAGCTGACTTAGCACCTGTTCCACGCTGTAATCGCGGTCGGCAATGCCTTCGCGGTAAAAGCCGTAGCTGGGTTGGCCCTTGCTGACTTGCACGACCGCCAGAGAGGTGGGGTGGCGACTGGGGGGGCGCAAGAGTTTGACGCCGTCGGCCTCGAGCTGGGCCTGCATTTGCTGTCCGAACAGGTCGGTCGACAAGGGGTTCAAAAAGCCGACATCGGCTCCGCGCAGTGCGGCGGCACGCGCCAGGTTGAAGGGGCTGCCCCCCATGAAGGGGCGAAGACTTCCGTCAGGCTGCGCCATGCAGTCCATCAGGGCTTCGCCCAGCACCCACACATGCATGGCAGGCACCCCGGTGCTCATTTCTTGAGCAAGTGCTGGCGGCGAATCACGTCAATCCACACCGCCACGATCACTACCGCGCCAATGGCCATCATCTGCTTGAACTGCGAAATCTCCATCAGATTCATGCCGTTGCGGATCATGGTGATCAGCACCGCACCGAGCAAACTGCCCCAAATGCTGCCGCGTCCGCCAAACAGCGAGGTACCGCCCAAAATGACGGCGGCAATGGCGTCGAGCTCAAACATCTGCGCCATCTTGCCGCTGGACGAATCCATGCGCGCCATCAGCACTACGGCGCCCAAAGCGCAGCTCAGGCCGGAGACCACATACACGCCCAGTTTGTACCAGCGGATGTTGATGCCGACCTGGCGTGCACCCATTTCGTTGGAGCCCATGGCATACACATAGCGGCCGAGTTTGGTGCTCGAGAGCACAAAGGCCATCACCACAAAGTAGATGCCGGTGATCCATATGGGCATGGGCACACCCAGGAGTTCGCCGTAGCCGATAAAGGGCAGGGGGTCGGGCATGCCGGAGTTGTCAAAGCCGCCGGTGGCGTCAAACGCCAGGCCGCGCCACAGGGTCAGTCCACCGAGCGTGACGATAAATGCCGGAATGCCCACAAAGGCAACCAGGTAGCCGTTGAACACGCCCACCGCTGCGCCAATGGCCAGCGCGGCCGCGATGGCCGCGTAGGGGTTCACGCCCAGCTTGATCATCAGGTGCCCGGCCACAGCGCCTGCCAGGGCGGTCAATGCGCCCACAGCCAGGTCTACGCCACCGGTCAAGATCACAAAGGTTTGTCCGCCCGCAAGCAGTGCGATGACGGAGCCCTGCACCAGGATGTTCGACAGATTACCGGTGGTCAAAAAATAGGGGGATGCTACGGTGAGCAGCGCGCCTAAAACCAGCACAGCGACCAGCGCGCCATACCATTCTTGTCGGGTGAGGGACTTCATGAAAATAGTTCCAATCTACAAAAAACAAACGACCACCAGCAATGGGTATCGCTGGCGGTCGCACTGGCTGCCTCGGTACCACCA
>CAIWRE010000154.1 GCA_903914985.1 uncultured beta proteobacterium
CTGCGCGACAACGTGTGGGGTCCGCAGGAAGAAGACGCAGTGCGGCGCGACTTCACCATCAACGCCATGTACTACGACCCGGCCACGCAAATCGTGGTCGACTACCACCAGGGCCTCAAAGACGCCAAAAACCATACGCTGCGCATGATTGGCGACGCCGCAGTGCGCTATCGCGAAGACCCGGTGCGCATCATCCGTGCCGTGCGTTTTGGTGCCAAGCTCAGCGCCCTGGGCTTCAAGCTCGACCCCAAAACCGCCGCGCCGATTGCCAAATGCCTGCCGCTGCTGGCCGATGTGCCCCAAAGTCGCTTGTTTGACGAAATGCTCAAACTGCTGCAAACAGGCCACGCGCTGGCGTCGATTGCACAGCTGCGCAAGCTCGGACTGTCCAAGGGCATTTACCCCTTGCTGGACGTGGTGGTGGAGCGTGCCGAGTCTCCGTTTGTCAACGCGGCCCTGCAAGACACCGACCGCCGCGTGGGCGAAGGTAAACCGGTGGCGCCCAGCTTTTTGCTGGCCTGCGTGTTGTGGGCCGATGTGCGTGACGGATGGGCCGCACGCCTGGCGCAAGGCCAGCACTCGCACCCCGCGCTGCAAGACGCGATTGACGACGTGTTCAACGCCCGCATTGGCGATGTGTCCGGCAGGGGCAAACTGGCGGGCGACATGCGCGAGATTTGGATGATGCAGCCGCGCTTTGAAAAACGCGTGGGTAGCGCGCCCTTTGGATTGGTGCAGCAAGAGCGATTCCGTGCCGCTTTTGACTTCATGCGCCTGCGCGCCGATATTGGCGAAGTCGACGAAGCCCTGGGCGACTGGTGGCAAGAATTCAGCACCGGCGACGACCAGCTGCGCGAAGACCTGGTAGACCAGGTCCGCCAGGAAACCCAAAAGCGGGCTCGCGGCCCCAAAGTGCAGCGTGCACCGGCGCCGGAAGGCGCGCCCGCCGCTGCACGCACACCGCGAGCTCCATCGGGTGACCCTGCGCACCCGGCGGATGCCGGTGGCGAAGAAACTCCGCGTCCCAAGCGCCGTCGCCGTCGTCGCACCGGTGGATCGGGTGGTGCAGGCGGTGGTGATGCTGCGCCGCGCAGCGAAAACGGCGGCGAGTAAAAGGATTCACGCCGATGCGCGACCGCGTGCTTGCCACTATCGGCATAGGCGCCAACCTGGGTGAGCCGCAGGCGGCGGTACATGCCGCCATCGCCGCCATCGCAGCGCTGCCGCAGACCGAGCTGTTGCGGGCGTCTGCCCTCTATGGCAGCGCACCCGTGGACTCCAGCGGGCCGGACTATGTGAATGCGGTGGTGCAGGTTGATACGGCCTTAACGGCCCCCGCTTTACTGGCTGAACTTCAAACCATTGAGCAAGCCGCCGGGCGCGAACGGCCTTACCGTAACGCGCCCCGCACTTTGGATTTGGATGTGCTGCTGTATGGCGATGGCTGCATCAGCAGCGCGGCGCTCACCGTGCCACATCCGCGCATGCAGCAACGCGCTTTTGTGCTCTTACCGCTGGCGCAGATCGCACCGCAGCTGGTGAGCGAATCGGCGCTGGCCGCGGTGAGCGACCAGGCGATTCACCTCATTGCCTGACGCAGGGTTCAGGGCAGGATGGGGTGGTGCGTCATGTCCAAGTGCAGCGCCGTGCCGGTGTACGGATGCGCGCGGGCCACGTCTTCGTCCAGCTCCACGCCCAGGCCGGGTGCGGTGGGTGGGATGATGTAACCGTCTTGCCACTCGATGGGCTTTTTCAGAATCTCGCTGTGGAAACCCTTCCAATCCAGAATGCTTTCCTGAATCAAGAAGTTCGGGCTGCAGGTGGCGAGCTGAATGTTGGCAGCGCCGACCACCGGTCCGCAATAGAGGTGGGGTGCAATTTGCACATGGTAGGCCTCGGCCATGGAGGCTATTTTCTTGCCCTCCAAAATGCCACCCACGCGGCCCAAATTCATTTGCAAAATCGCCGCGGCGCCTTCTTCGAGCACGCGCACAAACTCCCACTTGGTCGCTAGGCGTTCGCCGCAGGCCACGGGGATGGTGGTGCCGCGAGCGACCTTGCCCATTTCGCGCTGGTTGTCCGGTGGAATCGGTTCTTCGAACCACATGGGGTCGTATTTTTCCAAGCGCCGTGCCAGGCGGATCGCACCGGACGCGCTCATTTGCCCGTGGGTGCCAAACAGCAAGTCGGCTTTGTTTCCTACCGCTTCGCGCAGCAGGCGGCAAAAGGTTTCGGAGCGGTCGAGTTCGGTGAGCGACAACTGGCGACCATCAAAAATCGAATAAGGGCCCGCAGGGTCAAACTTGAGGGCGGTAAAGCCCATTTGCAGGTACTCGGCCGCGCGCTCTGCAGCCAGGATGGGGTCCGCGTAGACATTGGTTTTGTCGCCGTCTTTGGGGTAGATGTAGGTGTAGCTGCGCAGCTTTTCGTGAACCTGGCCACCGAGCAGTTTGTAGACCGGCTTGTTGACGTCTTTGCCCACAATATCCCAGCAGGCCATCTCGATACCGCTCAAAATGCCCATGGTCGTGATGTCGGGGCGCTGGATAAAGCCGCTGCCGTACACACTGCGCCAGATGGTCTCGGTGTCGTACGGGTCCTTGCCGATCACGCAGCGCTCCACCACATCCTTGACCATCTGTTCCACCACATGGGGGTGGTAGGGGAGGTTGTAGACCTCGCCCAAGCCTTCAATGCCCTCGTCGGTCACGAGCTTCAAAAACACAAAGTAGCGCCCGCCAAAGCCCGGCGGCGGGTTGCCTAC
>CAIWRE010000155.1 GCA_903914985.1 uncultured beta proteobacterium
ATGGACTTGCGCTTGCTGCGCGTGTTCCGCGCGGTGGCCGACTGCGGCGGCATGGCGGCAGCGGAGTTGGAGCTCAATATCGGCACCTCCACCGTGAGCCGCCACATCAAAGACCTGGAAACCCGGCTGGGCCTGGTGCTGTGCCGCCGGGGACGCGCCGGTTTTGCGCTCACCCCGGAGGGGCAGCAAATTTATGCCCAGACCACCCAGCTGCTCGCGGCAACCGACGCATTTCGCAGCAGCGTGGATGAGATCCACCAGCGCATGGGCGGGCAGTTGCAGGTCGCGGTGTTTGACAAAACAGCGAGCAATCCGCAGGCCCATATTGCCTCGGCCATCGCTTTGTTCACCGACCGGGCACCGGGTGTGGGCTTGAACCTGCATGTGTCCACCCTCAACGGTATCGAGCGCGGGGTGCTCGACGGGCAATTCCATATCGGCATCATCCCCGGCCACCGCACCTCAGACGCGCTGCAATACGCAGCGCTGTTCACAGAAAACATGCACCTCTATTGCGGCGTGGGCCACGCCTGGTTCGGCGCAGACCACCGTAGGCTGGACTGGGAGGCGGTGCGCTCACTGCCATTTGCCGGGCTGGGTTACCACTCTCCCAACCTGCAAATGAGCCAGCGGCTGCAACTCACCCGCAGGGCCACGGGCTTTGACCAGGAGTCCATTGCCACCTTGATTTTGTCGGGGCGTTTTTTAGGCTTCTTGCCGGACCACTATGCACACAGCTTTGTTGCAAGCGGCCAGATGCAAGCCGTCAATCCCGCTTCTTTTCAATACGACTGCGGTTTTTTCGCCATCACCCGGCGCTCGCCGCAGGCCTCGCGCGCCACCCGATCGTTTTTGGCCTGCCTGGAAGAGGCACACAGCCCAAGCGCTGCTGCCTGAACTAGCCCCGGTACATGGCAAACGCCATCTCAGGCGTGCGCCCGACCATGGCCTCGGCCAGCGCTTTGCCCGAACCTGCGCCATGCGTCCAACCCAAAGTGCCGTGTCCGGCATTCACCCACAGGCCGGCTACTTTGGTTTGGCCGATGTAGGGGATGTTGGTGGGCGTGGCGGGGCGCAGTCCCGTCCAGAAATGGGGGGTTCCGCCCTGCTCTTCAGTTCGGGTGTCGCACATGCCGGGCCAGACTTCCTCTACCCGGCGCGCCAGCATGTGGCAGCGTGCCCGCGCCAGCGGACTGTCCAGCGTCAGGTCGTAGCCGCCCACCTCAATGGTGCCCGCCACGCGAATCTTGTCGCCCAAACGGGTGATGGCGATTTTTTTGGCGTCATCGATGGTGGACACCTGCGGTGCGTCCTCGGGCCGCAAGATGTCGAAGGTCGCGCTGTAGCCCTTACCGGGATAGATAGGCAGGTTCACGCCCACGGTTCGCAAGAGCGCGGGGCTGTAGGAGCCGCAAGCCACCACCACATGGTCTGCCCGTAACACTGTGGCCGCAGAGGCTGGTGAAGCCGCGGGCTGTGGCAAGGCGCGCACCGTGACCGATTGCACCGTGCCGCCCGACACATGGAGGCGCTCCACCTGGTGGCCATAGAGAAACTGCACGCCACGCTGGGCGCATTTTTCGGCCAGGGCCTGGGTGAATGCGCAGGCATCGCCCGACTCATCGGTGGAGGTGTAGGTGCCACCCACAATA
>CAIWRE010000156.1 GCA_903914985.1 uncultured beta proteobacterium
GCGATGCCGGGGCGGTCGGGCACGCCAAGCACCGAAATTTTGGCCTCGTCGCGGTTGAATGCGATGCCAGATACGACGGCTTGTTCCATGTGTTCGTCTTCCTCAAAAGTAATCAATGTTCCGGACTTGGCCTCCACGGCGATGTCAATGTCCCAGGGGGTAAAGCTGCTCAGCACACGCAGCGGCACGCGGTATTTGCCGGCAAATTCCACCGAGCGGATTTGCAAGACCTTGGAGCCCATGGATGCCATCTCCAGCATCTCTTCAAAGCTCACGGTTTGCAGGCGGCGCGCTTCAGGTACGACACGGGGGTCGGTGGTGTAGACGCCGTCCACGTCGGTATAGATCAGGCACTCTTGCGCCTTCATGGCGGCCGCCACGGCCACGGCCGAGGTGTCAGAGCCGCCACGGCCCAAGGTGGTGATATTGCCCTGCGGGTCCACGCCCTGGAAGCCGGTAACGATCACGACCCGACCAGCCTCCAGGTCGGCCCGCACGCGGGTGTCGTCGATGGATTCGATACGGGCTTTGGTGAAAGCGCTGTCGGTGCGGATGGGCACCTGCCAACCGGCGTAGCTGACTGACGGCAGGCCTTCCGCTTGCAGCGCAATCGCCAGCAAAGCGCTCGAGGCTTGCTCGCCGGTAGACGCCAGCATGTCGAGCTCGCGCTCGTAGGCGGAGTTGGATTTTTCGGGTGCAAGTTCTTTGGCCAAACCGAGCAAGCGGTTGGTCTCGCCACTCATGGCGGACGGAACCACGACCATTTGGTGGCCTGCACGGGCCCATTTGGCTACCCGTTTGGCGACATTGCGAATGCGATCGGTGGACCCCATGGAGGTGCCGCCGTACTTGTGAACGATAAGTGCCATTGAATCGGTTTTTTCAGAGCTAAACCGCGGAATTGTACCAAGCAAGGTGGTCCTTGCTGCGTTGCACAAAGCCCCTGCCCACCTTGAGCCGGATCTGGTGCCCACGGGTGGTGCAAGCAGCAATTTGGGCCAGGAGCTCTTGCAGCTGCGCGGCGCTGGCCGAGCTGTGGCAATATTGCTGCAGCCAGTGGCGCAATACATTGGCTTGGCGCGCCGGGCTCAGCGCCTGCAGGCGCTGGATGTGCGGCGCGCTGGCGGATGCGTCTGCCACCTCGGCCCAATCGGCCAATGCCATCTCCATCAACAGGCTTTGGGCTTGCGCAGCGTGGGCGGCGCTGCGCGGCAATGTTTGGGCATAGTGCGGAAACACGGCGCGCAAGGCCGGCATGAGCTGCGCGCGGATGCGATTGCGCAAATACGCGGTGTCGGCGTTGCTGGGGTCTTCGACAAAGCGTTCGCCATGGTCGGCGAGCCACTGGCGGATGTCGGCGGACGTGACTTGTAGCAGCGGCCGGTAAAAATCAATACCGGCGCGCACCCACTGCCCGGGCATGGCGCTCAAGCCGCGCAGGCCGGCGCCACGGCTCAGGGCAATGAGCAGCGTCTCCACTTGGTCGTCGGCATGTTGGGCCAGGGCCACGGATGCGGGGCGGTGCTCGGACCTGGCAAAGCGGTCCAGGGCGGTATAGCGGGCAATGCGGGCAGCGTCTTCCGGGCTTTGGCCGGGATGTGCATGGGCATTAACGCGCTCAATGGCCAGGGGCACACCCAGGCGCTGGCACAGGCTCACACAATGCGCTTCAAAGTCTGACGCAGCGGCTTGCAGGCCGTGGTTCACGTGGACTGCCAGCACCTGGCCCGGCCACTTGGCGGCACAGGCAACCAGCAAGGCCGTGGAGTCTGCGCCGCCGCTCAGGGCCACGGCCAATGGCAGTTGCGGGGCAAACCGCGCAATGGCCGCGTCTATGGGGTCCGTCATGCCGCTGGAGCGGCTATTTGGCGTTGGCTTTGGTGTCGGTAAAGCGGCCATAGCTCTGCAACCGGTCGTAGCGACGGTCCAGCAGCTCTTTGACTTTGAGGTCGCTGACCTGCCGATAGGCCTCGCCCAAAGCGCGCTTCAAAAACACAGCGGCCTGCTTGTGGTCGCGGTGCGCGCCACCCACGGGCTCGTTGACGATCTTGTCCACCAGGCCCAGCGCTTTGAGGCGCAGCGCGGTGATGCCCAAGGCGTCCGCAGCGTCTTGCGCTTTGTCGGCCGTCTTCCAAAGAATAGAAGCGCAGCCTTCGGGGCTGATAACGGAGTAAATCGCGTACTGCAGCATGACCACCTGGTCGGCCACTGAAATGGCCAACGCGCCGCCCGAGCCGCCTTCGCCAATGATGGTGGTGATGATGGGCACTTCGAGCTGCGCCATCTCAAAAATATTGCGTCCGATGGCCTCGGACTGGCCGCGCTCTTCGGCGTCAATGCCGGGGTAAGCGCCGGGCGTGTCCACAAAGGTGAACACCGGCAGGCCAAACTTCTCGGCGAGTTTCATCAAGCGCAAAGCCTTGCGGTAGCCCTCGGGTTTGCTCATGCCGAAGTTGCGCAAGCCGCGTTCTTTGGTGTCACGGCCTTTTTGCTGGCCGAGCACCATGCAGGGCGCGCCGTTGAAACGGGCCAAGCCGCCCACAATGCTCAGGTCGTCGGCAAAGTGCCGGTCGCCATGCAACTCGACAAAGTGCGTGAAGATTTCGTTGATGTAGTCCAGCGTGTAGGGACGCTCTGCATGGCGCGCGATCTTGGTGATCTGCCAGGGCGTCAGATTGCTGTAGATGTCTTTGACGAGCTGCTGGCTTTTTTTGCTGAGCTGGTCGATTTCGGCCGTGATGTCGACGGCAGACTCGTTTTGCACATAGCGCAGCTCTTCGATTTTTCCTTCGAGCTCCGCGACTGGCGCTTCGAAGTCTAGGAATATTTTTTTGGTCAAGTGCTCTCTCCCTGTAGTTTGCTAGGCGCTCTGCGGCGCAACAGCCCCACCTAGTAGGCGACCGGAACCGGGTCCAACGAACGCCAAATATACCAAGTCGCCACGCTGCAATAGGGCGCCCAGGCGGCAGCCACCTCGCGCGCGTCGCTACGGCTCACCGCTTCGCCCGAAAAATAATTGCGGCTGATGCCGTTGATCAATCCCACGTCGTCCAGCGGCAGCACGTTGGGGCGCATCAGGTGGAAGATCAAAAACATTTCTGCCGTCCAGCGGCCAATACCCCGGATGGCCACCAGCTCGGCGATGATGGCCTCGTCGTCTTGCTCGGTCCACGCGTCCACGTGCAGGCGCTTGTCATCGAAGTGCAGCGCCAAATCCACCAGGTATTCCACTTTGCGGGCACTCAAGCCGGCAGCGCGCATGTCGTCCACTTTGAGGCGCAGCACATTGGCGGGTGCCATTTCTGCGGGCAACAGGGCAAAGCGGTCCCACACGGTTTGCGCCGCTTTGACCGAGATTTGCTGACCCACGATGCTGCGCGCCAAGGTCACAAACGGGTCGCCCCGGCTCTCAATGGCGGCGTCGGCGAACTGCGGGATCAGGCGTTTCAAGACCCGGTCTTTTTTCATCAGGTGCTTGCAGGCCTGGTCCCAAAAATCGGGCTTGGCCACGGCCGCCAACTTGGGGGCTTTGGGGCTCATGGCGCTGAAACCTCCCAGGTGGTGCCCTGGGGGGAGTCCTTGAGCACGATGCCCTGCGCCTGCAATTCTTTGCGAATGGCGTCGGCCTGTGCAAAGTCGCGGGCGGCTTTGGCGGCGTTGCGCTGGGCAATTCGCGCCTCGATGGCCGAGGCATCCACCGTGGCGCCGGACTGCAAAAACTGCTGCGGATCGGCCTGCAACAAGCCCAGGGTCGCGCCCAGGGCCTTGAGCAGGCCTGCCGCCTGCGCTGAGCGCGAGCGGTTGACTTCGCTGGCCAGGTCGAACAAAACAGCGACCGCTTCGGGCGTTCCAAAGTCTTCGTCCATGGCCGCTTTGAAACGTGCCGCAAAGGGCTCCATCCAGTCCACCGCCACGTCGGCAGGCGCGACCAGTTGCAGTGCGGTGTACAAGCGCTTGAGCGCGGTGCGGGCGTCTTCTAAGTGGGCGTCGCTGTAATTCAAAGCGCTGCGGTAATGCGAACGCACGATAAAAAAGCGCGTGGTCTCGGCATCAAAGCGGGCCAGGATGTCTTGGATGGTGAAGAAATTGCCCAGGCTCTTGGACATTTTTTCGTTGTCGCGCGTCACAAAGCCGTTGTGCATCCAGTAGCGCGCCAGGGGTTTGCCGC
>CAIWRE010000157.1 GCA_903914985.1 uncultured beta proteobacterium
GCGACGAGGACACGCCTTTGCAGGCGGGGCTGGAATTTGCCGTGTCCTGGAAAAAGCCCGATGGCTTTTTGGGCCGCGCCGCGCTGCTCAAGCAAAAACAAGAGGGCGTGACCCGCAAGTTGGTGCAGTTTGCGCTGCACGACGCCAACGCCTTGCTGTACCACAACGAGCCGATTTGGCGCGATGGCGCCATCGTGGGGCGCATTTCTTCAGGCATGTTCGGCCACGCGCTGGGCAAGTCCCTGGGCATGGGCTATGTGGAGCTGGTCGCCATGGCGGGCAATGACGCAGGACTGGTGGCTGCCCACTACGAGATTGAAGTTGCAGGCGTGAAAGTACCGGCCACGGCATCCCTGGCAGGCTTTTACGATCCGCAAAGCCTGCGGGTGAAAGCGCTCTAAATGGCCTTGCAAGCTGCGCGACTGGCCGTGGCTGACGACGCGACCGCGCCGTCCGAGGACATGGATCCAGGCCAGGCCATTGGCGAGCAGTTGCGTGAGTTGCGTCTGGTCAAAAACCTGACCTTGCGCGAGGTGGCAGAAAAGGCCGGTATTTCGGTGGGCTACCTCAGCCAACTGGAGCGCAACCATTCGCGGCTGCCCATTGGTGTGCTCAAACGTCTGAGTGACGCCTTGGGCGTGCACATGAACTGGTTTTTCCAGCAAGGCACCCAGGGAGACCCGTCAGAGCGTGACGTGGTGGTGCGCAGCACGCACCGCAGGCGCATGTCGTTCACCGGCCTGGGCATCCAGGAAGAACTGTTGTCGCCCAATTTGAGCGGTCCGCTGGAGTTGTTGATCAGCACGATCGAGCCCCATGCCGACAGCGAAGACTATTCCCACGACGGCGCCGAGGCCGGCTTGGTGCTCTCCGGCACCCTGGATTTGTGGGTCTCGGGGCGGCATTTTCAGCTCGGCGAGGGCGACAGCTTCGCTTTCAAAAGCACCGAAGTGCACCGCTGCGCCAATGTGTCGGACAGCCCTACCAAGGTACTTTGGGTGATCACGCCACCCCACTACTGAGCACTTCAGTAACATCGAAGGGTTTTTGACCCTATCGCATGCATTACCGGAGATTCCTGCAGTGAACAAAATATTCCCCAGCGCGGCCGCCGCGCTTGACGGCATCGTGCACGACAACCAGCTCATCGCCGTCGGCGGTTTTGGTTTGTGCGGCATCCCAGAGGCCCTGATTGACGCCTTGCGTGACAGCGGCGCGCAAAACCTGACCGCGATTTCCAACAACGCCGGTGTCGACGGCTTCGGTCTGGGCAAGCTGCTCGAGACCCGCCAGATCAAAAAAATGATTTCCAGCTACGTCGGTGAGAACAAAGAGTTCGAGCGCCAGTACCTGGCCGGCGAGCTGGCCCTCGAATTCACGCCGCAGGGTACGCTGGCAGAGAAGCTGCGTGCCGGCGGCGCTGGCATCCCGGCGTTTTTTACCAAGACCGGTGTGGGCACCATCGTGGCCGAAGGCAAAGAGCTGCGCGAGTTTGACGGCGAAACCTATGTGATGGAGCGTTCGCTGGTGCCCGACGTGGCACTGGTCAAAGCCCACCGGGCGGACAAATCGGGCAATTTGCAGTTCCGGTTCACCGCACGCAACTTCAACCCCGCAGCGGCCATGGCTGGCAAGATCACCGTGGTCGAAGTGGAAGAAATTGTGGAAACCGGCGACATCGCGCCCGACCAGGTGCACCTGCCTGGCATTTATGTGCACCGCATCGTGCTCAATGCCACGCCGGAAAAACGCATCGAAAAACGCACCATCACTGAAACTTCGGGAGTCTGACCATGAGCTGGAACCAAGACCAAATGGCCGCGCGGGCGGCCCAAGAGCTGGAAGACGGCTTTTACGTGAACCTGGGCATCGGCATTCCCACCCTGGTGGCCAACCATGTGCCTGCCGACAAAGAAGTCTGGCTGCAAAGCGAAAACGGCATGCTGGGCATTGGCCCTTTCCCGACAGAAGCCGAGGTGGACGCGGACCTGATCAACGCGGGCAAGCAAACGGTGACGACCATCAAGGGCTCCAGCATCTTCGGCTCGGACCAAAGCTTTGCCATGATCCGTGGCGGCAAAATCAACCTGAGTATTTTGGGTGCCATGCAGGTGAGCGAAAAGGGCGACCTGGCCAACTGGATGATTCCGGGCAAGATGGTCAAGGGCATGGGTGGTGCGATGGACCTGGTGGCCGGTGTGAAGCGCGTGATCGTGCTGATGGAGCACGTCGCCAAAAAGAAAGACGGCACCATCGACCTCAAGATCCTGCCCCAGTGCACCCTGCCGCTCACCGGCGTGGGTGTGGTGGACCGCATCATCACCGACCTGGCGGTGATGGACGTCACCCCCGAAGGCCTGAAAGTCATCGAACTGGCCCCCGGTGTGACGCGTGAAGCGCTGCAGGAAAAAACCGGCGTTACCCTGATTTAGTGCGCGCCGTCGCCACCGGGGGCAGCAGGCGCTGTCATGCGCAACCGTGTGGCGAACCAGATCGACGGAATCAGCAGCATAAAAATCGCTGCTGACCCCATAAAAATATCGTTGGCCGCCAGCATGAACGACTGCTGATCGACCAAGCGGTTGATGGTCGCCAGGCTCTGGGTGTTGTTCATACCCAGCGCTGCCAAACCACCCATGGCGTCCACGGTGGCCTGGCTGCCACGGTTCACCGCTTCAATGAGTTCTGCATGGTGCATGGCCGCGCGGTCCTGCCACAGCGTGATGGTGATGGAGGTGCCAAAGGCCCCGCCCACAATCCGCATGAAGTTGGACAAGCCCGAGGCCGATGCCATTTGCGTGGGTGGTATGCCGCCCAGCGTGATGGTGCTCAGCGGCACAAAGAAAAAGGCCACCGCAATGCCTTGCACGATGGTGGGAATCATGATGGTGGTGAAGTCGGCCTGTGTGTTGAAGTGGGCACGCATGACCAGCACCACGGCGAACATGATGAAGGCAAAGGTGGCCAGCATGCGCGGGTCGGTTTTTTGCACGTTCTTGCCGACGATGGGTGAGAGCAAAATCGCGAACAAGCCTACCGGCGCAAGGAGTTCACCGGCCTGGGTGGAGGTGTAGCCCATGAACTGTTGCAGCCACAGCGGCAGCAGCACCAGATTGCCGATAAAGAGGCTGTAGGCAATGGCCAGACAGATCGAACCGACGCGGAAATTGCGCTGCTTGAGCAGTCGCAAATCCACCACCGGATGGTCATCGGTGAGTTCCCATGCAATGAAGAACGCGCCACCAATGACCGCGATCAATCCCAGAGTAATGATTTCACTGGAGTGAAACCAATCCAGCTCCTTGCCGCGGTCCAACATGATTTGCATGGCTGCGACCGCCGGAACCAACAGCGTCAGGCCGACCGTGTCGATGGGCAATTTCTGAATCTGCGTCTCACGCTTTTTGTACAGATTCCAGGTAATGAAGGCCGCACCAAAACCCACGGGAATATTGATGTAAAAAATCCAACCCCAGTGCATGTTGTCCGTGATCCAGCCGCCCAGCAGAGGCCCCATGACGGGTGCGACCAGCGTGGTCATGGCCCACAAAGCCATGGCCAGCCCCGCCATGGCAGGCGGGTAGCTGGAGAGCAACAGTGTTTGCGCCAAGGGCATCATGGGCCCGGCCACAAAGCCCTGCAGTGCGCGCATGGCAATCAGCGTGGACATATTGGGCGCCAGACCGCAGAGCCAGGATGCGATCACAAACATCAGCACGCTCATGGTGAACAAGCGCACCTGGCCAAAGCGCTGCGACAACCAACCGGTGAGCGGCACGGCAATCGCGTTGGCCACGCCAAAGCTGGTGACCACCCAGGTGCCCTGGTTGGGGCTCAC
>CAIWRE010000158.1 GCA_903914985.1 uncultured beta proteobacterium
CACCATGGCTGCGACCAGCATGCCTTCCAAAAAGCGGTGGGGATCGCGCTCTAAATAGGTGCGGTCCTTAAAGGTGCCCGGCTCGCCCTCGTCAATATTCACGGCCATGAGCTTGGGTGCGGGCTGATCGCGCACGATGCGCCATTTGCGCCCGGCCGGAAAACCTGCGCCACCCAGGCCGCGCAGGCCGGAGTCCTCCATGGCTTGAATGACTTGCTCGGGGTTTTGCGTGCCCGCAGCGACGGCGGTGGCCAACGCATAGCCACCTTGTGCCAGGTAAGCGTCCAGGCCCACATAGGCGGGGGCACTTTCCACGCTCACGGAGGGCGACACCGGCTTTTCGGCCAAGGCCGAAGGCTCAAACTTCGCCTTGTCGGCCGCCTGAGGGTGATCTTTGGCGTGCGCCTGCACCGCCTGCGCCACCGACTCCACGGTCGCGAAAGGTACCGGGTTTTGGTGAACCGCCACCGCAGGTGCCTGTTCGCAGCGGCCAATACAGGGAGCGGCCACCACGCGCACATCGTCGCGACCCAGGATGGCAGGCAAGCGCGCCAACAGATCGCTCGCACCCGCAAGCGAGCAGCTCAAACCGTCGCAGACGCGCACGGTCAGGCCCGGCGCTACTGCGTCGCCCTTCAGTACTTCGAAGTGGTGATAAAAGGTCGCCACCTCATACACCGACGCCATCGGAATATTCATTTCCTTGGCCAAGGCCACCAAATGGCGGTCGTGCAGTGCGCCAAAGTGGTCGTTGAGCACGTGCAGGTTTTCGATGAGCAGGTCGCGCCGGTGCGGGCCAGCGCCCAGGAGCGCACGCACCGTGGCAACCGCCGTGTCGTCGGCCTGGCGGCCCTTGAGCTTGCTTTTGCTGCGGATGCGCTGGCGCATGTCGTCCACGGTTGCCAATGCAACGCTGGAACTGTTGGGAGCGGTGGGGATAGGAGATTTGGACATCAGGTGGGCACTATAAGCAGATATGCACCATTTTCAGGCACCTTCAACTACAAAGCCCCGGCGATGCAATAAACCTTGCAAGGCCGGGGCTGAAATCAACACTAAGTCAGCCCGAAGGCTTGACTAACTCGCTCAGGCAAAGAACTTGGCAACACTCAGCAAGGTGCGGTACACGCCCCAGGCCAAGGGAATACCCACTGCCGCCCAAGCCAGCGCAACCACCACAGGGCTCACACTGTCAGAACCTGCGGCATCACCACTGCGCACCAGCTCGGAAGCAGCGGCTTTTTCGTGGGCCAGGCGCTTTTCTTCGGCCAATTCTTCGTTGGTCATGAACCATTTGTCATCCAGCGGTTTGACCAGCAAGTTGCAAATCAAGCCCACCACCAGCATGCCCACCAGGATGTACATGGTCTGGTTGTAAACCTGCTCGCGTGGGATGCCCAGGCCGAGCTGGTATTCACGCATGTAGTTCACGACCACCGGGCCCAGCACGCCAGCGGTAGCCCAGGCGGTGAGCAAGCGCCCGTGGATCGCACCCACCATCTGGGTGCCGAAGATGTCTGCCAAATAGGCGGGCACAGTGGCAAAGCCGCCGCCATACATACTCAAAATCACGCAGAACGCCGACACAAAGAGCACGATGCTGCCCGCTGCCGCACTGCCGGGAACACTGAAATACATCACACCACCGAGCACGAAGAACACGATGTAGGTGACTTTGCGACCCAGCTTGTCCGACAGACTGGCCCAGAAGAATCGTCCGCCAATGTTGAACAGGCTCAAGAGCGCAGTAAAGCCTGCCGCCACGGTAGCGATGGCCTTGAGCTGGTCTTTGTCCAACTCTCCAAACTTGGCCGGGATGCCGATGAGCGCCCCACCAAACACCTCTTGCAACATGGGCGAGGCCATGCCGATCACGCCGATGCCGGCGCTCACGTTCATGCACAGCACCATCCAGATCAGCCAGAACTGGGGAATGCCCCAGACCTTGCTGACGTGCACATGCTTTTGCGTGATCATGGCGTTGCTGACCTGTGCGGGCGGTGGGGTCCAGCCTTCAGGCTTCCAGCCGGTTTCAGGCACGCGGTAACCAAAAGCGCCCGCCATCATGAACACAAAGTAGACCAGCGCCATGACGATGAAGGTCTGCATCACACCCACGTCGGTGGGGGTGGCGAAATACTTCATCAAATCTGCGGCCAGCGGTGAGCCGATCATCGCGCCACCGCCAAAGCCCATGATGGCCATGCCGGTGGCCATACCGCGGCGGTCCGGGAACCACTTGATCAGGGTAGATACGGGCGAGATGTAGCCCAAGCCCAGGCCAATACCGCCAATGACGCCGGAGCCGACGATCATCATCCAGAACTGGTGGGTGTAGACGCCCAGCGCCGAGAACAGCATGCCGCCGCACCAGCACAGAGCCGAGACCACACCCGCTTTGCGCGGGCCCGCACGCTCCAGCCAGCCACCCCAGGTGGCGGCGCTGCTTCCGAGCAGGACAAAAAACAGGGTGTACATCCAACCCAGCGTGGAGATTTGCCAGTCGCAGGTGGTGGTGAAAAGTTGACCCCAAAAGCCCACATCAGGGCCGCATTTGATGGCTTCTTTGATGCCCAGCGCCTTGCTCAAAGGCAGCCAGAACACCGAAAAGCCATAGGCCATACCGATGCAAAGGTGAATGGCCAGGGCTGCGGGGGGTACCAGCCATCGGTTGAAGCCGGGGCCGGCGATGATTCGCTCTTTGTCCAGCAATCCGGGGGATGCGCTTGTCATAGGGTTGTCTCCTGTTTCTCTGTTTGTAATGAGCAGCGCCAATAGGCTCTTGGCGCGTGATAGGCGAATCCAACGTGGCAACTCATTGGATCCCGAACAGTATCGGCCCGATTGCCTTACAACAACTTACAAGCAGGCGTTCAGCCTGCCGCTTTAGACGAACGATTCGCAAACAGATGCTGACAAAATTTCACACTGCTTTTGCCAAACGGTGCGCACCAACCCGATAGGGGCCTACAGCTTGAACCCGCTCAGGTGGACTTCGAAATCGTGATGCTGGGAAACTTGCTGGAGAAGTCTTTGTTCTTGGCCGCGATGGCCACCCCCACCTTGCGGGCCAGGGCTTTGTAGAGGCCGGCGACTTCCCCCTCGGGGTCGGCCACCACGGTGGGGCAACCGCTGTCTGCCTGCTCGCGGATGGCCATGGCCAAGGGCAGTGCGCCCAGGTAGTCCATGCCGTAGTCGGCCGCCATTTTTTTGCCGCCATCCGCGCCAAAAATATGCTCGACATGGCCGCAGTTGCTGCACACGTGGACCGCCATGTTTTCCACGATGCCCAAAATCGGCACGCCCACCTTCTCAAACATCTTGATGCCCTTTTTGGCGTCTAAGAGGGCAATGTCCTGCGGCGTGGTCACGATGACGGCACCTGTCATGGGCACGCGCTGGCTCAAGGTGAGTTGAATGTCGCCGGTGCCCGGGGGCATGTCCACGATCAGGTAGTCCAGTTCCTGCCAGTGGGTTTGGCGTAGCAGCTGCTCCAGCGCCTGGGTGGCCATGGGGCCGCGCCAGATCATGGCCTCGTCCTGGGGCACCAGAAAGCCGATGGACATGACTTGCACACCGTAATTGAGCATGGGCTCCATGGTTTTGCCATCGGCCGACTCGGGTTTTCCGCTGATGCCCATCATCATGGGCATGCTGGGGCCGTAGATGTCTGCGTCCAGCAGGCCCACGCGCGCGCCCTCTGCTGCCAGCGCCAGCGCCAAATTGGCCGCCGTGGTGCTTTTGCCCACACCACCCTTGCCAGAGGCCACGGCCACAATGTTTTTCACGCCGGGCAGCAGTTGCACGCCGCGCTGCACTGCGTGCGCCGACACGTTCAATATCGGCTGGACTTCTACATGCACCACGCCCTCAACCGTCCGCGCGGCGGCGGCCAGACTTTGGCAAAAGCCTTCCAGCTGGCTCTTGGCGGGATAGCCCAGCTCCAGGTCGAAATGGACCGTGTCGCCTTGCACCTTGAGGTTTTTGATGCATTTGCTGCTGACGAAGTCTTTGCCCGTATGGGGATCAATTACGGACTGGAGGGCTTGGAGGATGCGTTCGGGGGTAGACATAGGTCGCAGAGTCTAACGAGGCACGCCACACACGGCGCAAGACGGAGACCAAAACCCTCCTACCATTGCGCCATGGAACAAACCTGTGGACTCATTCTTTCCGGCGGCGGCGCGCGGGCGGCTTACCAAGTCGGCGTGCTGGCGGCCATTGCCGAGATGCGACGCAACGCGGGGCAAGCTGCAAACACCAACCCCTTCCCCATCATCAGCGGCACCTCAGCGGGTGCCATCAATGCCGCCGTGCTGGCCTGCGGCGCAGACGCCTTTGACGCTGCCATGGCCGAACTCGTCGATGTGTGGGGCCACTTCCATGTGGAGCAGGTCTACGAC
>CAIWRE010000159.1 GCA_903914985.1 uncultured beta proteobacterium
CCGAGATGCTGGGCCACCAAGGCATCATCAGCGCACATGACCTGGCCGACATTCAGCGCGGCATGGCGCAAATCCACGCTGAAATTGAGTCCGGTGCTTTCGAATGGAAGCTCGACCTCGAAGACGTGCATCTGAACATAGAGGCGCGTCTGACCCAGCTGGTAGGCATTGCCGGCAAGCGCCTGCACACCGGTCGCTCCAGAAACGACCAGGTGGCCACCGACGTGCGTCTGTGGCTGCGCGGTGAAATCGACCTCATCATCGAACTGCTCTCGGCCCTGCAAAAAGCCATGGTGGACGCCGCAGCGGACCACACCGAGACCATTCTTCCCGGCTTCACCCACTTGCAGGTGGCGCAACCCGTGAGCTTTGCACACCACCTGCTGGCCTATGTGGAAATGTTTGCCCGCGACGCCGAGCGCATGGCCGACCTGCGCCGCCGTACCAACCGCCTGCCCTTGGGCAGCGCAGCCCTGGCGGGCACCGGCTATCCGCTGGACCGCGAGCGCGTCGCCCGCACCTTGGGCATGGTGGACGCCGATGGGGTGGCGCAGGTCTGCCACAACAGCCTGGACGCAGTGAGCGACCGTGACTTCGCCATGGAGTTCGCCGCGGCCGCCAGCATCTGCATGGTGCACGTGAGCCGCCTGAGTGAAGAACTGATTCTCTGGATGAGCCAGAACTTTGGCTTTATCCAGCTGGCCGACCGTTTCACCACCGGCTCTTCCATCATGCCGCAGAAGAAAAACCCCGATGTGCCCGAGCTTGCGCGCGGCAAAACCGGCCGCGTCGTTGGCCACCTGATGGGCCTCATTACGCTGATGAAGGGCCAGCCACTGGCCTACAACAAAGACAACCAGGAAGACAAAGAGCCGCTGTTTGACACCGTCGATACGCTGAAAGACACGCTGCGCATCTTTGCTGAAATGATGGGTGGCATCACCGTGAACGCCAGCGCCATGCAAGCCGCTGCCCGGCGCGGCTATGCCACCGCCACTGACTTGGCCGACTACTTGGTGAAAAAAGGCCTGCCCTTCCGTGACGCGCATGAAGTGGTGGCACATGCGGTCAAAACCGCGCAGGGTCTGGGCCTGGACCTGGTCGATTTACCCTTGGAAACCCTGCAAACCTTCAACCCGGCGGTGCAGGCCGACGTGTTTGAGTGCCTGAGCCTGCAAGGGTCACTGGCCGCCCGCAACACGCTCGGCGGCACCGCGCCGCAGCGAGTGCTGGCAGAAATCGCACGCCACCGCACCCGGTTGGGCTGAAAACCGGCCAAACATTGGCTATAATCGTGGGCTTTGCTGCTTCATGGCCTATGGCCGGGGAGTGGGCAGATGGGTTACCGCCACCCACACTTTTGGCGAGGTGAGGCCAATCGGCCTGCGTAAAGCAGATGCCATGGCCGTTTTCAGTATCGGAGTGTCCTTATGGCACGCGTATGTCAAGTCACGGGCAAAGGCCCGATGGTCGGAAACAATGTTTCCCATGCCAACAACAAAACCAA
>CAIWRE010000160.1 GCA_903914985.1 uncultured beta proteobacterium
CGAGCGCAGCGCCACTTGGGCCGCCGACTCTTCGCCCGTCACATACAAGGTGGCCATGCCGCTGCGCTGCAAGCCGTCCATGGCTTGCAACAACAAGGTGGATTTGCCAATGCCGGGGTCGCCCCCAATCAGCACCACGCCACCGTCGACCATGCCGCCACCGAGCACCCGGTCCAACTCTTCTTGGCCGGTGGGGGTTCGCGCCACGTCGTGGGCTTCGATGTCAGACAAAACGGCCACCTCGGCACTGGGCGCGAGCGCGGCCATGCCAGCGTAGCGGTTCTTGCTGGCACCGCCAGACTCCACAGCGCTCTCCAAGAGGGTGTTCCAGGCGTTGCAGCTCGGGCATTTGCCCAGCCACTTCGGGCTGGTGCCGCCGCATTCGGTGCAGACGTAGTGGGTTTTTTCTTTGGCCATGGCGCAATAGTACTGGACAAACAAACAGTATTCGCACTTTTCGAAGGTGATATCGAGTCTCAGTGAGTTCTGCACCGGACGTACAGGGATGACAGTAACTTAGCTGCAGGTCTTCCAAAGATTCCTGAGATGCGCCACGGTGTCGGCGGCACCGTGCAGCTCCAAAGCACCCAACAAATCCGCCCTTGTGTAGGGCGGATTTCTCAGGTCCTTCACACTCTTCTTCAAGGCAGCTTCAACCCTGCCCGGATCCGCGGCGCACATCAGATCAACGAAGACACCAGGCTTGACTACCTGAATACCGAGCTTTGCCGTGTCCTTCACCGCCAAGTGCTTCAGGTTTGAAGAGACGACGAAAACCATATCACTCGGCGAGCCCTCGGTGGCCAAGACATCCTTCAAGCGGACCGCGGCCGCCACGACATGCGTGTCGCCATTGTTGACCTTCGCGGGCACTCGGGTCGTCACGCTTTCGTGGTCGTGACCAAGGATTTCCCATTCAGTGCCGGTGGCACTGCGAAAAGCAGCCAACCGGAGGGCCGCTCGCTGTGCGTCCTCTGCCCCTTTGTCACTATCCTTGTATGCCTCCAAGGTCTGACCTTTTAAGCCGGTGACTACTTGGGCCCAATTACGGACGAACTCGACTTCGATGTCCTGCGTCCAGCGCGGCTCATAGAGCCCGCCTAGGTGCAGATCGAAAAGGACGTCTGACAGTCGTGGCGGCAGCAGCGTGTTGGCATCCAGGACGGCGTAGGTGCGCCCGCTCGGAGACAACGGGTGGTTAGCCACACTTGGGCCCCTGCTTAGCGGGCTTAGATGCCTTCCTAGCTACGAAAGCGGCTTCTGGTATGTTGTACATGCCCGTCTGGACCCCGGCCTGTCTGTAGACTGCTTTCTTTGTTGTCTCCGAATCCGGCGGATTTTGAGCCATCCAAGCCTTCACCGATGACTCAGGGACACGGCGATGCCCACCGGCGGTCGTCTGCGCACCAGGTAGTTTTCCGGAGTCGATCAGCATTGCGACGTATGGACGGCTGCGCCCCATGATTTGAGCGGCCTCCTCAGTGGAAAGCATCCTGTCCTTGCTCGCCTGCGTCACACGCATGTCCTTACTAAGGATCACCTGCGCGAGGTAGAGCTGCAACTCGCCTCTGATTTGACGGGAGGCTTCGTCCTGAGATTCGAGGACCTCATGCAGAACCACCCGAAGAACACCCGAGTCGATCTGATTTCGCTTGACTCCCTTGATCTGTTTAACCTGCACAATCCTCGGGGAACCATGTTGAGCCACTAGGTCAGCCAACCCGCCTAGGGGATCACCAGCCAGCGCTCTCTGGCTCATTATTCCGTTAGTAGTGATGGATGGTTGCATAGTGGTCGCCGTTTCGAATTTAGTTTCGATTATGGATCAAATTCGAAACTGAATTCGCATAGGGCAGTTTCGCCCGAAATATGGGGAACGGAGATGAAAGAGGGCCAGGAGTCTTGGCCTTGCCCTATGCGAGCTAACTCGCCTTGAAGACCCCGCGTAACTTCGTATGAGGGCTAACCCATCAATCGACACGGACATCCTATCGGCGAGCTTCTTCAACGTTGAGAGTCCGCTCTCCTGTCCGCTGACTGTCTTCTTTGGGGCCCGCTTGCTGAGTCCGCTGACATTCGCCGTTCGACGGTGTGCGTCGCTGACCAGCCTACAGCCGGCATCTGTAAGGTGAAAGTCGGAACTACCGCATTAACGGCCAATCAGTTTGTGACCGGTGAAACATCTCGTCTTTCAAATGAAATTCGAAATTTCAAGGGTAAATCCCAGGCGGCAACGCCGTTTCAGGGCTTGGTCTACGCCAAGCATTCACTTAACATGTTAAATAAATTTCAACCCCCTGTTGCCACCCATGCGCCAACCCTTTGTCCATCGCAACCTGCCGCGTTTGCTGCTGCAAGCACGCGAATCGGTGATGGCCCACACCCGTCCCGGCTTGCGCAGCCATGGCCTGAGCGACCAGCAATGGCGGGTGCTGCGGGTGCTGGGCGAAGACCACGGCAACGGGGGCCAAGGCGTCGAAACCGGACGCATTGGGCGCGAGGCCTTCATCACCGGCCCGAGCCTGAGCGGCGTGTTGACACGCATGGAGCGCGATGGCCTGGTGCAACGCCAACGCGATGCCAGCGACCAACGGCGCACTGTGGTGAGACCCACCGCCTTGGGGCTGCAACGCGTGGACACCTTGTCACACACCATCGAAGCGCACTACCAAACCATGGAGCAGCACCTGGGCAAAACCAAACTGGCTCAGCTGTATGCCTTGCTCGACGAGGTGATTGCGCTCGACCTGCCGCCGACCGACTGAACGCAACGCCGCCCACCCTTTACCCCCCAGACCTATGACCGCCCACACACCCTCACCCGATCTGCCGATTCATGGCACGGTCTACGGCGTCTTGCTCAACAGCCAGGCTGAATGGCAAGTGGCCGCGCCGCTGATGGCCAGTGCGCCCTACCAAGCGCCGCCCAAAGCGCCGGTGCTCTACATCAAGACCGCCAACACCTGGACCTTGAGCGAGCACGCCATTGCCGTGCCGTCTCACCTGCCAGCGGTGGAAATCGGCGCCACGCTCGGCGTGGTGCTCAGCGAGGAAGGCGCGCTGCGCGGCTATCTGCTGCTCAACGACCTGTCGGTGCCGCACAGCGTGGCCGAGCAAGGCTTTTACCGCCCACCCGTGAAATACAAATGCATCGACGGCTTTTTGGGTATCGGCGCGCAGCTGCTGCCCGCAGCCGACTTGCCAGACCCCAACGCCATCACGCTGGAAGTGCGCATCAACGGCACGTTGCGCCAAACGGTGCAGCTGGGCCAGATGCGTCGCCTGCTGCCACAGCTGTTGACCGATGTGGGCGAGTTCATGACCTTGCAAGCCGGCGATGTGCTGATGCTGGGTTTGGACGTGTGCCACGATGGCCCAGAAGCCGGACGTCGCCCGCAGGCCGTGGTGGGCGACGTGGTGGACATCCATGCGCCCGGCGTGCCGGGCTTAGGCGTCTTGCGCCACCACTTGATCGGAGCTGTGGCATGAAACACGCACGCGTGATTTACCAACACCAGACCCACGACGCGACCGAGCGCGACGGCCAATTGCTGCTGGACGATGGACGCTGCGTCGCCTTTGACGCCGTGCGTTGGCTACCGCCTTTGGCCCCGGTGGCGCGCCCGCGCACGGTGCTGGCGCTGGGCTTGAACTATGCCGACCACGCCAAAGAGCTGGCCTTCAAAGAGCCGCCCAAAGAACCCCTGGTGTTTGTCAAAGGCGAAGCCGGCTTGATCGGGCACCACGAACACACGCTGCGCCCGAACGAGGTGAAGTTCATGCACTACGAGTGCGAGTTGGCGGTGGTGATCGGCAAAACCGCCAAGCGGGTGCGCCGCAGCGATGCCTACGACTTTGTCGGCGGCTACAGCGTGGCCAACGACTACGCCATCC
>CAIWRE010000161.1 GCA_903914985.1 uncultured beta proteobacterium
CAGCGTGCGCGGCGCGGCCGGGTTTTCTGCCTTTGCCGGGGCCAAGCATGCGCTACGCGCCTTGGCGCAAAGCATGGCGCGCGAATTGGGACCCAAGGGCATTCATGTGGCGCACACCCTCATTGACGGGGCGATTGACACCCAGTTCATCGCCGAGAACTTTCCCCAGCGCTACGCGCTCAAGGACCAGGAAGGCATCCTGAATCCTGAACACATTGCCGAGAGCTACTGGCAGCTGCACCGCCAGCCGCGCAGTGCCTGGACGCAGGAGATGGACCTGCGCCCCTGGATGGAAACCTGGTAAGCCACAACAACACGAGGAGACCCTATGCAAAAGACCGCAGAATTTTTCTTTGACTTTGGCAGCCCCACCACTTACCTGGCGCACACCCAGATGGCCAAGCTGGCAGCCGACACTGGTGCCACCGTGGTCTACCGGCCCATGCTGCTGGGCGGCGTGTTCAAAGCCACGGGCAATGCCAGCCCGGTGACCGTGCCTGCCAAAGGCCGCTGGATGGGCCAGGACATGGCGCGCTTTGCGCAGCGCTACCAAGTGCCGTTTGCCCACAACCCCCACTTCCCCATCAACACCCTGACCTTGATGCGCGGCGCGGCCGGCCTGCAACTGCGCGACCCGCAAGCGCTGATGCGCTATGTGGACGCGGTATTCAAGGCCATGTGGGTGCAACCCTGCAATATGGGTGACCCGGCGGTGTTGGCCCAAGTGCTGGGCGCCGCGGGCTTCGAGGCCGAGTCCTTTATGGCGCTGGTCAGCGACCCCGAGGTCAAAGCCGCGCTGGTGGCCACCACCGAAGAGGCTGTCGCACGCGGCGCGTTTGGTGCGCCCACTGTGTTTGTGGGCGACGCCATGTTCTTCGGCCAGGACCGGCTCGACTTTGTGCGCGAGGCGCTGGGCGGCAAATAGGCGACTGGCTCTCTGCCCATGGATAATGTGCGCCAACGTACATAACACCCAGAGACATTCACCATGCACCGTGTCGCCATTAGCAGTACAGGCTTGTTCACGCCGCCTGAAATCATCACCAATGCGGAACTGGTGGAGGCCTACAACCACTTCGCCGCCCTGGAAAACTCCCGCTACGCCGCCGAGATTGCAGCGGGAACGCGCGAGGCGCTGACCGACTCCAACGTCGAATTCATTGAAAAAGCCTCGGGCATTCAGCGCCGCTACGTCATGGACAAGGCGGGTGTGCTGGACCCCGAGCGCATGCGCCCGCGCTTTACGCCGCGCCCGGACAACGAAATTTCCATGATGGCCGAGATTGGAGTGGCCGCTGCGCAAGCGGCCTTGGACGCCGCAGGCAAGACCGCGGCCGACGTGGACGGCCTGATTTGCGCCGCTGCCAATATGCAGCGCCCCTACCCGGCCATGGGCGTGGAAATTCAAACCGCGCTGGGCATCAACGGCTACGCGTTTGACATGAACGTGGCCTGCTCCTCGGCCACGTTTGCACTGGAGCTGGCCGTGAACGCCGTGCGCACCGGCCAGGCGCGCGCGGTGCTGGTAGTCAACCCCGAAATCACCTCTGCCCACCTGGCGTGGAAAGACCGTGACTGCCACTTCATTTTTGGCGATGTGTGCACCGCCATCCTGGTGGAGCGCCTGGATTTGGCACCGGCGGGCGCATTTGAAGTGCTGGGCACGCGCTTGCTGAGCACTTTTTCCAACAACATCCGCAACAACCAGGGCTTTATGTCCCGCGCTGAAGACCGCGATCCGGACGACCGCGACCAGCTCTTTCGCCAGGAAGGCCGCAAAGTGTTCAAAGAGGTGTGCCCCATGGCGGCAGACCATATTGAAGGGCACCTGAAATCGCTGGGCTACACGCCCCACGACGTGCGCCGCTACTGGTTGCACCAGGCCAATTTGTCCATGAACCAGTTCATCAGCCGCAAACTGCTGGGCCGCGATGCCACGCGAGAAGAAGCGCCGGTGATTCTGGACGAGTTCGCCAACACCGCGTCTGCGGGCTCCATCATCTCGTTCCACCGGAACAAGGCGGACTTTGAGGCGGGTCAGGTCGGTGTGATTTGCTCGTTTGGCGCCGGTTACTCCATCGGCAGCGTGGTCGTCAAAAAGCAATAAGCGGACGCCACAGCGCCCTTCGCGCTAACGACTCAGGCCAGCGCGCGCTTGAGTCGAATTTCTTCGATCTTCACGCCGCCAATCGACACCGTCTTGGCGCTCGGCATTTCGCGCTTGAAGCCGGCCATATTGAAGAACTGCATGGCGCGCTCATTGGCCAGGGGCAGCCAGATACTGACATCGGTGCAGCCCTCTTCCTGCAGACCTTCGCGGGCCGCGTCCCACAGCGACAAGCCCACGCCCAGGCCTACAAAGTCGGCGTGGACGTAAATGGCCCAGATCTCACCCATGGTTTGCTTGCTGCCTTCGTCGCGGCTGCGGTCAAAGCCGACAAAACCCACGATGCGCTCGCCGTGCAGCGCCACATGCACCTGGGGCTCGGCGTATTCAATGGCTTCGCGCCAATAGGCCTGGCGCTTGTCCAGCGCCATCACGGGTACGGTCACATCCCCTAAAAGGCCCTGGTAGGCGTCTTGCACGGTGGCGTTGTGGAGTTCTGCAATGGCGCGCGCGTCGCGCAGGGTGGCGCCGCGCACCGGAAAAACGGAAGTACTGGACATGAAACGGGGGGGGAAACTAAAAGGGTTGCGAAAAAATCGAAGCGCCATTGTCGCAGGATGCGACAGGCACCAAGGGTGAACACCATTGCGGTCCTTTCGCTTCCAGGCCAAAAATGTGCTCAAACACAGCAGGAGGCACCGCCATGGCACAGACAACCATCACCGCAAGCCCGGCCAACTTTCCCGTGCAGCGCTTGCTGCACTGGGCCGCGACGCAACCCGATAAAACTTACCTGACCCAGCCCGTGGGCCATGGCGTGGTGCAAGACATCCGCTGGGCGGAGGCGGCCGACCAGGCCGCGCGCATTGCCACCTGGCTGCAGGCTCAGGGCTGGCCCGCAGGCAGCCGGGTTGCCATTGTGGGCAAAAACAGCGCGCACTGGGTGCTGGCCGATTTGGCCATCTGGATGGCGGGCTACATCTCGGTGCCGATTTACCCCACCTTCAATGGCGAGGCGCTGGCCTACATCCTGGAGCACAGCGAGGCGCGCGCGGTGTTCGTTGGAAAGATGGACGACAGCGCCAGTCTGAGCAGCGTGCCCGACACGGTAGTGCAAGTGGCATTGCCGCTCTCGCCCTCCGGAGTGAAGGGCCTGTTTTGGAGCGACTTGCTGCGCAGCAACGCACCGTTGCAATTTGTCGCTCAGCCCGACGCCAATACGATTTGCACCATCATCTACACCTCGGGCACTACCGGGCGCCCCAAAGGCGTGGTGCAGACCTTTGGGGCCATGGCCTGGGGTATTGAAAGCGCGACGCGGCGCATTCCCATGTCTACGAGCGACCGCTACATCTCTTACCTGCCGCTGGCCCATGTGGCCGAGCGCATGCTGGTCGAACAGGTGTCGCTGCGCTTTGGCGGCCACATCTTTTTTGCCGAAAGTCTGGACACTTTCCTGGCTGATTTGCAGCGTGCACGCCCTACGATTTTTTTCTCGGTGCCGCGCCTGTGGGTCAAGTTTGCGCAGGGCGTGTTCGGCAAAATCCCCGAGCGCAAGCTCCATCGCTTGCTGTCCATCCCCCTGCTGGGCGGCTTGGTGCGGCGCAAGATTCTCAAAGGCCTGGGGCTGGAGCACTGTCGTTTGGCGGCGGGTGGCGCCGCACCCATGCCGGCCGATGTGCTGGGCTTTTTCCGCTCGCTGGGCTTGGACTTGATCGAGGTCTACGGCATGACAGAAAACTGCGGCGTGTCGCACGCCACCCTGCCCGGTGACCGCGGCATTGGCACCGTGGGCTTGCCCTACGACGGCGTGGAAAGCCGGATTGACCCCGAGACGGGCGAGATCCAAATGCGCTGCCCGGCGCTGATGCAGGGCTACTACAAAAATCCGGAGCAAACCGCCCAAACCATGACCCCCGACGGTTGGCTGCGCACCGGCGACAAAGGCAGCTGCGACGCCCAAGGCCGCTTGAGCATTACCGGGCGGGTCAAAGATATTTTCAAAACCAGTAAGGGCAAGTACGTGGCGCCTGCGCCCATCGAAGACTTGCTCGTCACCCACTCCGACATCGAGGCCTGTGCGG
>CAIWRE010000162.1 GCA_903914985.1 uncultured beta proteobacterium
GACGCTGCGGGAACCCCCAATGTCAGCACCGCGCGGATCTGCAGTACGCGCAGTCGGCCTTCGCTGTTGCGCCCGACTTGGGCCTCTACATCGCAGCGCAGTGGATCGGGACTTTGCTTGAACTTGCGTAGCGCAAACAGCAGTGAGTCCACCAGGCAATTACCCACCGCCGCGGCCAGCAACTGTACTGGCGACGGTCCCAGGCCGGCGCCCATGGGCGCGGGCTCGTCTGCCAGCAATACAGGCACTTGGCCGCCAAAGATGACTTCAAACTGGTAATTCTGCTTTTGTTGCAGGCTCACATTGACAAGAGATTCGCTCATGGGGGGGTCCGATCATTGGGTGGGTATGCGGCGCAGCGCCTTAGTCGATTGAATTTCAAGTGTCGCAATTTTTTGCATAGGTTGACGACACTCGACAAACTGATTGCGCCCGACTTGATCCAGATCTAGTTCTGCCTCTGCCTTCGGCCTAGCATGGGCCGGTAACAAGCAAGGAGAAGCGATGACCGATTCCAAGTTTCAGGCAATTCACCGCCAGAGCCTGCTGTCCCAACGCGCAGCCCTGCTGGCGCAAATAGAAGTCCAACGTGGCGGTGTGCGCGGGCGTGCCGAGGTGGCGCAAGAGCACTTCGACAGGCCTGAGGATTCGCCTGCCCAGGTCGCCAGCGCACGGGACTTAGAGTTCGCAATCAACGAACACGAAACCGCTGAGCTCGACCAGATTGACCAAGCCTTGAAGCGCCTGGACCAAGGCGTCTACGGCATCTGCATTGACTGTGGCATGGAAATAGCCACCGAGCGCTTGCATGCGCTGCCACAGGCGGGTCGCTGCATGGGCTGCCAGGAAAAGGCCGAGCACTCCACACCCACTTTTCACGTTTAAGAAAGTTCCTATGCCTACATTTCACGCCGTTGTTTGGTTGGACCACCAGGAGGCCCACGTCATGATGTTCGACCGCGAGCACATGCAGTCGCAGCGCATTCACTCGCGCAGCCACCACAAGCACCAGGGCAAACCGCACGACACCAAAGGCTTGTTCGCCGACATCGCCACTGCGCTCGCTGGCGTGCATGAAGTGCTGCTCACCGGCCCCGGTTCGGCGCGCGAAGAGTTTGCCGTCTGGTGCAAAAGCCACAGTGCCAAGGTTGCGGCTGCCATTTCGGAGAGCGTGGTCAGCGACCACCCCACGGATGCGCAAGTCGTGGCCCTGGCGCGCAAGCATTTCAAAAAGATCGACCAAATGGGCCTGGACCCCGCGCTGACCTGACTTTCGTCTGCTTCCTGCACTGCCATACTGCGGCCCAGGAGGCCCGCTATGTCAGACAGTCCAGTCATCGTTTCGCGCCACGGCCAAGTGACCGTGGTCTCAATCAACCGCCAACAGGCCCGCAATGCGGTGGACGGTGCCACGGCGCAAGCCTTGGCCGACGCGTTTCGAGCATTCGATGCCGATGCCAGCGCCCATGTGGCAGTGCTGCATGGCGCGCATGGGACTTTTTGCGCGGGCGCCGACCTCAAAGCCATGAACGACGTGCACCGTCGCAACCGTCTGGAGCCCGAAGGCGATGGGCCCATGGGTCCGTCGCGCATGTTGCTGTCCAAACCGGTGGTGGCTGCCATCAGCGGCCATGCCGTGGCTGGCGGCTTGGAGCTGGCGCTGTGGTGCGACCTGCGCGTGGTGGAACGCTCTGCGGTGATGGGCGTTTTTTGTCGCCGCTTTGGCGTGCCCTTGATTGACGGCGGCACGGTGCGTTTGCCACGCTTGATCGGCCTGTCGCGTGCGCTGGACTTGATATTGACGGGCCGGGCGGTGGATGCAGAAGAAGCCTTGGGCATGGGCCTTGCGAACCGCGTGGTGGAGGACGGGCAGTGCTTGCAGGCCGCTTTGGCATTGGCGCAGCAGCTGGCGGATTTGCCCCAGACCTGCCTGCGCCACGACCGGCTGAGTGCTTATGAGCAAGGCGGTTTGAATCTGGACGCTGCCTTGCGCAACGAGTTTGCCCATGGCCAAACCACGCTGGCCAGCGGCGAGTTCAGCGCCGGCGCGACCCTTTTTGCCCAGGGGGCTGGCCGTGGCGGCGCAGCCGTGTGAGCGCTGTGCCGCTTATGTCGACGCCGTTTTTCCCTTGAACCCACACACTTGCGCTACCGCACATTGACCGCACTGGGGCTTGCGGGCCTGGCACACATAGCGGCCGTGCAAGATGAGCCAGTGGTGGGCGTCCACCAGGTACTTTGACGGGATGCGCTTGAGCAGCTTGAGCTCGACCGCCAAGGGCGTCTTGCCGGGCGCCAGGCCCGTGCGGTTGCCCAAGCGAAACAAATGGGTGTCTACCGCCATGGTGGGCTCGCCAAAAGCCACGTTGAGCACCACATTGGCGGTTTTCCGGCCCACGCCGGGCAGCGCCTCCAGCGCTTCGCGGGTGCGCGGCACCACGCCGCCATGCTGCTCCACCAGGATGTGGCAGGTTTCCAGCAGGTGGCGCGCTTTGCTGCGGTACAGGCCTATGGTTTTGATCTGCGCCTCCAAGCCCGCCAAACCCAGCTGGATGATTTTTTGCGGTGTGTTGGCCACCGCAAACAGGCCGCGCGTGGCTTTGTTCACGCCCACGTCGGTGGCCTGGGCCGAGAGCAATACGGCCGCCAGCAGCTCAAACACGCTGGCATAGTGCAGCTCGGTTTGCGGGTGCGGGTTGGCCGCTTGCAAGGTGGCAAAAAAGGTGTCGATCTGGCTGGCGTTCATAGGGTGGGCCCGGAATGGAGGTGGCAGGTGAGGCTGTGGATGGGGCGACAATAGCGCCAGTGCCACCGAGAAAGATACACCATGCCCTTGCAATTCGCCGACCGTCTGCAAAACGTTGAAACCTCCGCCATCCGTGAACTGTTCAAGCTGCTGGGCAAGCCCGGCATCATCAGCTTTGCCGGGGGCTTTCCCGATCCCGCGCTGTTTGATGTGGAGGGCTTGCAAGTCGCGGCCGACGCGGCGTTGTCGAACAACCCGGGCCCGGTGCTGCAATACGGCGCCACAGAAGGCTGGGGCCCGCTGCGCGAGCAGATCAGCCACTTCATGGCGGGCAAGGGTGCCACGGTCGCGCCCGAGGGCCTGATCGTGACCACCGGC
>CAIWRE010000163.1 GCA_903914985.1 uncultured beta proteobacterium
CGCGAAAGCTGGGAATACCCCGCACCTCGCCGGTGAACCAGCCGGTGCCGCCGGGGCGGGTGTCGCGCTCAATGTCCACTGCCATCAGCTCGTCCGCGCCCAAGGCCTGGGCGATCGGACGGGTGACAAATTCATTGGTCGCCGTCACCACGATGATGGTGGCGCCTTCGTCTTTGTGCTGTTGCACCAACTGCAGCGCCTGGGGTTTGATGGCGGGCAGCACCACGGTGCGCATGTAGTCCACATGCGCGGCCAGACTCTGCGCTTCACCCTGGCGCACAAAGGCGGCGGTGGCAAAACGCGCGTACTCGTAAATATCCAGCGTGCCCGCTTTGTACTGGGCGTAAAACGCATCGTTCTGGCGGGTGAACTCCACCGGGTCGGTCCAGCCCCGTGCCGCGGTGAACTGGCCCCAGGAGTAGTCGGAGTCAATCGGCAACAGGGTGTGGTCCAGGTCAAACAGGGCCAATTTCGGCAAACTCATGCGTTCTCCAGCATTGATTTCACAAGGGGAATGGTCAGCGCGCGCTGGGTTTGCAGCGCGTAGCGGTCCAGGGTATCGAGCAACTGCATCAGGCTGCCCAGGTCGCGGCTGAAGCGGCGCAAGGTGAAGTCCATCACCTCGTCGCTGAGCGCCAGTCCGCGCGCATCGGCGGCTTGGCGCAGCGCCATGCGGGTTTGTGTTTCGCTGAGCAACTCGAGCCCCAGCACATGGCCCCAAGCCAAGCGGGTGCGCAGGTCTTCCCGCAGCATCAATTGCTGGGGCGCGAGCAAGCCGGCGGCGAGCACAGGGCGCTGCAAGGTGTGGGCCTGCACAAACCAGCTGAACGCCGTGTGCTGTTGCGCCGGGTTGTACGCGTCGACGTCGTCCATGACCACCGCTGCCCACCGTTCGTCAAACACGCGGGCTTCATCCGTCTGGGCGTCCAGCCGGCCCACCAGGTGTCCTTGGGCACCCCACTGGTCGCAAGCGGCTTGAAGCAAATGGCTTTTGCCGCTGCCCTGCGGGCCCCACAGATAGCTTGTGTGCGGTGACACGGCTGCACCCTGCGGTTGCAACCACGTTTGCAGCTGCGCTACGGTAGCCCCGTTGGGGCCGGGGAAGTAATTGTCGAAGGTCGGGACCGGGACCAAGCCGATATCCAAAGCGATTTGCTGCATGCTGGTGCACTAGCGGCGGCCCGGGCCGTGTCCCTGGTACAGATCACTGGCAAGGTAGCTCGCGCGAACACGCCGCACGGCCACCAGCAGCACCGCACTGACGGGCAGCGCCACCAAAATCCCGACAAAACCAAACAACTGGCCAAACGCCAGCAAGGCAAAAATCACCGCCAATGGGTGCAAACCGATGCGTTCGCCCACGAGGCGGGGCGTCAGAAAAAAGCTTTCCACCAATTGACCAAAACCAAATACCACAGCCACCATCAGCACCGCCTGGGTGGCACCACCATGGGTGGCGAACTCCAGCAAACCTGCCAGTAGCGCCAGCACCAAACCCAGGCCAAAGCCCAAATAGGGCACAAACACCGCCAGGCCGGTAAACGTGCCAATCGGCACCGCCAGGTCCAGGCCAAAAAGGCTCAAGCCCAGGCTGTAATACACCGCCAGCACACCCATAACGATCAACTGACCGCGCAGGTATTCACCGAGCACTTGGTCAGCCTCCAGCAAAAAGCTGTCGGTGGCAGCGCGCAGCCGTGGCGGAATCAGCTCGCGCAGGGTGCGCATAAAGCGTTCCCAGTCCATCAGCAAGTAAAACAACGCGACCGGAATCAGCACGGCGTTTCCGAGCACTGCCAAAGCGGCACTGCCACCCAGTTTGACGGAGGACAAAACAGAACTGAGCGAATCCTCAAAATTGGCGTTGAGATAAGTCATCACAAACGACTTGATGCCGGGCAGGTCCAGGCTGAGTTTGATGCCCAGTTTGTGCAGCAAGGGCTGCATCGCCACATTGAGTTTGTCCAGAAAAACGGGGAGTTGGTCGCGCATGGCCGGAAGCTCTTTGACCAGAATCGGCACAACCAGCAGCACCAGGCCCACCGCCACCAGTACAAAAAGCAACTCCACCACCAGCACCGCCAGGACGCGGGGAACGCGGCCTTGAACCGCCGCGTCCAATGCGTCGACCAGCGGTGTGAGCGCATAGGCGAGCACCGCCGCCGCGATAAATGGCGCTAACACGGGCGCCAAAAACCACAACATCAGCAGGAAAATACCGGCGATAGCGGCCCACGCGGCCCAACTTTTCTGCGCATCGGTCACGGGGACTCCAAGGTGGAACGGGGTAAACCCGTAAAATCAGGCCTCGATTCTATCGGGCGGCCCTCCGGGAGCCCCAACTTCTCATGACCTCACCTTTGACCCCCTCCGCCCCCCTGTCCTACAAAGCCGCAGGCGTGGA
>CAIWRE010000164.1 GCA_903914985.1 uncultured beta proteobacterium
CGCTCTTGGTGCAGCTCATCGTTGAAGAAAGAGTGGTTGTTGCACACGATCAGCAGCAGCGGAATGCCGTAGCGCACTGCCGTCCACACGGCGGTGTTGCCCATCAAAAAGTCGCCGTCGCCAATCAGCGCCACAGGGATGCGGTCTGACTGGGCATCGCGCAAGGCCAAGGCCACGCCCACGGCGTTGCCGGGGCCAGCGCCAATGCCGCCACCGCCGTCGGCCCCGAGGTAGTCCATCGGATGGCGGAAGTGGCGGTAGATGCCGTTCCAGCCCAGGGGCAGGCGCGCCAAACACAGGTGCAGGTCTTGCGCGCAGTCGTGCAGCACTTCGGCCACGGCGCGCAGGCTCACCACATCGTCGTGTGGCAGGGCAGGCAGTACGGCTTTGGCGGGCCATGTGGCCAAGGCGCGCGCAGTGACGGCCTCATTCAAGGCCGCAATGGCCGCATCGGGTTCGCACAGCATGTAGACATCGGCTGGGGGCAAGCTGCCACCGTCCATGCTCCAGCCCCGGTGGATGTGCATGTCCAGCGACACATGGATGACTTGCGCGGTGCAGGTGGCCCCTTGCAGGGCTTGCTTGAACGCGCCACCTGGGTCGACCCAGTCGAGCATCAGCACCACATCGGCTTCGCGCACAGCCGCGCAGGCCTCTGGGCTCATGAAGTAGGCGGGCGAGCCCACGTGTTGCGGGTGGTCGGTGGGGAACGAGGCCGCATTTTTGAGGTCGGTGATGACGGCGGCTTGCAGCGTTTCGGCCAGGGCCACGCGCGGCTGCCAGTCGGCCACGTCACGCGACATGCGGCCCATCAAGATGACGGGCTTCTTGGCGTTGGACAGCAATTGCGCGGCGCGTTGCACATCGGTGGGAGACGGCGGTGGGGCCACGGGCGCGGCGTAGCGCGTGGGGTCGGGGGTGGGCACCAGGCCGTCGGTTTGGCTCTCTTGCAAGGCCGCATCGAGGTTGATGTAGACCGGGCCACGCGGTGCGGTTTGCGCAATTTGCCCACCGCGCAGCAAAGCCTCAATGGCCGCAGGCACCGAGCCGGGTTGGTTGTCCCACTTGGTGTAGTCGCGCACCAAAGCGCCTTGGTCACTGACGGTGTGGATCCAGTCGATCCAGGGGCGACGCCTGGCCGCGTCCCACGGCCCGGTGGCACCCAGCATCAACACGGGCATGCGGTCGCACCAGGCGTTGAACACGGCCATGGTGGCATGCATCAGCCCCACGTTGGAGTGCACCACCGCACCCATCATGCGGCCCGAGGCTTTGGCAAAACCTTGGGCAATGGCGATGGCCACTTCTTCGTGCAGGCACAGCAGCATTTGGGGCGCGCTGTTGCCCAGGTGGTTGACCAAGCTGTCATGCAGTCCCCGGTAGCTGGCACCGGGGTTCAAGGCCAGGTAGGGCACGCCCATGGCGCGCAGGCATTCTGCGATCGAGTCACTGCCCCAGTAGGTGGCGGGCTCAAAGTTGGGGGTCGGTTCTTCGCGTTTGATCATGGTCAGTCTGCTTTGATGTTGGCTTCTCGGATCACTTTGCCCCAGCGGGCGTAGTCGTCTTTGATGGTGGCGGCCA
>CAIWRE010000165.1 GCA_903914985.1 uncultured beta proteobacterium
GAGCAGCCTGCGCTGGCTCGACAAGCTGCCCAAAATCCTGACCGAGGTGAGCAACACATTGCAGCTCACACTCACCGAGGACGTGGCCACAGTGGCCAGCCAACTCAAAGGCGCACTGCAGCAACTGGCCCGCATGGCGCTGGACCTGGTGCACGCCACCACGATGGGCAAAGACGGCACGCTGCGCTTTGCCAACGGCGTGTTGCCCGAGACGCTTACGGCGCCGGTGGCACAGATCCATGCGCAGGCCACGGGCCTGTCCAAGGCGCTGGAAGTGCTGGGCGCCGAAGTCAAAGCCCTGGCCAAGGAAGACCCACCCCAAGCTCTGCAATGCGCGCAGCTCTATACCAAGCTGGGCGCTCTGGCACCGCGCCTGTCCGCCGTGGTGGGCACGTCCACCCTGCTGCTGGAACATGGCGACCAACCGCTGGCCAAGTGGCTGCAGTGCGAGAGCGAGAGCGGCTACCTGAACATCAGCGCCCACGCCTGCCCCATCGTGCCGGGCGATTTGCTGCGCCAGTTTTTGTGGAGCCAGGTGCGTGGCGCCATCATTACCTCGGCCTCGCTCACCAGCTGCGGCAGCTTTGACTACTTTTTGAACGAAGCAGGCCTGTCCAACAAGCCTTATGTCACCGCACTCGAAGTCTCCAGCCCGTTTGACTACACAGCCCAGGGCACGTTGACGGTGGTGCACACCCTGGCCGAGCCCAAGAACGCCGAGGCCTACACCGCTGAAATGGTGGAATACCTGATGAAGGACCTGGCCGACGTGCAGCGCGGTGCCTTGGTGCTGTTCACCTCGCGCGCGCAAATGCGCAGTGCGGTGGATGCGCTCCCGGGTGCGTTGCGCGAAAGCGTGTTGGTGCAAGGCAGCTTGTCCCGCATGCGGCTGTTGGCCACCCACATGGCGCGGGTGGAGGCGGGTTTTCCGTCGGTGCTGTTTGGCTTGCAATCTTTTGGCGAAGGCCTGGACTTGCCCGGCGCCTTGTGCGAGACCGTGTTCATCGCCAAGCTGCCTTTTGCGCCGCCCAGCGACCCGGTGGACGAAGCGCGCGCCGAGTGGCTCAAAAGCGTGGGGCGGGACCCCTTCAACGAGCTGGTGATTCCGGCCACCGGCATCAAGCTCTTGCAATGGACGGGCCGCGCGATTCGCACCGAAGAAGACCGGGCGCAAGTGATTTGCTACGACAAGCGCCTGAGCACCCAGGCCTATGGCCGGCGCATGCTCAGTGGTTTACCGCCCTACCGGCTGGAGCGGCGGGGCTGACTCTGCGCAGCAGATGGGCTGTGGCGTCCACCAGCGCTGCACAGGCCAAACCCACCACCAAGCCCGCAAGGTGCGCGCCACTCTCAACATACCAGCCCGGAGCACCGATCAGCGGAACCGGATCGTCGCCCCAGCCCAGCACATGGCGCACCAAGGGCTGCTCCAGGGCCATTTTCAGGCACAGGCCCAGCAGCACCCAAGCCCCGACCCAGCGGCGCGGCGTGTCCGTTTGACGCACCAATGCCCAGCAGCCGATGGCCACCCCTGCGTGCAGCACGCCCGACAGCCCGCCGTAATGCGGCAAGCTTGTTGTGGCAGCAAGCGCTAATTGCACCAGCGGCCACGCCAGCAGCCAGGCCAGCGTGTGGCGCAGCTTCACATCGGCGGCATGGCCCCAGGCGATAAGTGCTGCGCAGCCCATCAGATTGAACAGCAAGTGCATGCCACTCCAATGCACCCCGGCCGCTGTCCACAATCGCCAGGGCTGGGCACGCCAGAGACCGGGCTGGACGTCCAAGAAGTACATCTGCGGCGTATCACGCAAGCCCAACCACAGTGCGCTTGCCATCGCTGCCCACACCAGCACCAGGGCCATCCAGGACGACGGGAAGCGCGTGGGGTGCATATGCGATGTCAGTGCGATTTGCGCATGCGCCACAGCGCTACGCAGGCGAGCATCAGACCGGCCAGAAAGAGCCCGCTGGTGCCCCCGCCTCCTCCTGAGGACCCCGCCGGAGCGGCCGTCGACTCAACGGGCCCCTCAATACGTTGGTGCGTGGTCGCTGTCGCTCCTGTGCTATCGGTCACCTCCAACTGCAGGTCTACCGCACCGCCGGTCCCAACAAACTGCAAGGTGGCGGTGGACGAGGCGGTAGTGCCCTGAAATTCCGCATACTGCTGGCCACTGAGCAGGCTCCATTGGTAGTGCGCAATCGATCTTTCACCGGAGGCCAAAGAGCCTGCGCCGCTGACAACGACGCGGCGCGCGGACTGCAAAGCGGCAGTGTCCACGTCGATCACGGCGCGCGGTGCAGGAAGCACCCATGCCACCGCAGCGGCGGCGTCCAGCATCCCGGCACCGCAAGTGCTGGTAGTGCAGTGACACTCGTACTGCTCAAAAGCGTTGGGCGCGTGACATTGCGCCACATCACTGCCATTCACCGCCGCTGGAAATGGCCGTGCACTGCCCTGAAGTGCAGCCCGTATGGCCGCGGGTGTCAGGGTGGGATTGATGGACAGCATCAAGCCCACGGTGCCACTGACCTGCGGCGCAGAAAAACTGGTGCCCAAAGAGTAATTGAAACTGTCGGTGTAGATGGAAGCCCCAGGCGTCGTCGCGCCTGCATTGCTGGTCGTCATGATGGGATACAGGCAAGGCTCGCTGCCACCGATGTTCACGCAGTTGCCGCCAGGCGCGGCAATGGCTACCTCCGGCCCCAGGCTTGAGAACCCCACTTTGGTGCCGGTGTGGCGCAGCCCGGCCACGGCCAGGGCGCCGGGGCAATTGCCGGGGGCATCCGTCGACAGGCCGGCCTCGTTTCCGGCAGAGACCACCACCGTCACGCCCGCCGCCGTCAATTCCTGCAGTGCTTCGGTATAGGCTTGGCTGCAAGCGGTGCTGCTGCCCAGGCTGAGATTGATGACTTTTGCCGGATGGGCATTGGTCACCGAGACTCCGCTGCCCACATCGCTGGTCAGGCCCGCCGCCCAGCGCATGGCGGCAATGATGTCCGCGTCGTAACCGCCGCAGGCACCCAGGACCCGCACGGGCAACACCATGATGTCGCGCCCTGTGCCGGCAATACCCAGCCCGTTGTGCGTCGCCGCACCCACAATGCCCGCCACCTGCGTGCCATGCCAACTGCTGGTGTCCGCGACCGAACCCAGACCGCACTGGTTGGCGACCATGAAGTCGCCCGGATCGCTGGCGTCGGGGTCGCGGCCGTCGCCGTCGTTGGACCCACTAGCGTCCCACAAAAAGTCATATCCGTCGTACAGCTTGCCCGCCAAATCCGGATGGTCTTTGCGAATACCGGTGTCCAGCACGGCCACCGTCACCGTGGGAGACCCCGTGCTCAGGTTCCAGGCACCGAGGGCGTTGATGGCCGACACCATGGTGCTGTCGGGCGCACGCAGATACCACTGACCCACGGTGGGCGTGATCACCGTCTGGTCCGGCCCGAAATACGGATCGTTGGGTGCCGCATGCAGGTAACGCCGCTCATCCACGGTCGCCCATTCCACATCGGGCATCGCCGCGAGTTGGCGCGCCAGCTGGGAGGACGAAATACCCGTGCCCCGGATTTGCTGGGTCTGCGGCCCGAGAACCCGCCCGTCGGACAGCGGCACCCGGGTGCGCGACGAGAGTATGGCTGCATGCTGGGGCGCCCTCTGCACAGGCAGGCCGCTGCGCCCGGCCAAAGCCTGGCGCAAGCTGCTGTTTGCGCGGTATTTGACAATCACGCGGGCGTTGGACGGGTCTTCGGCCACGAAGCGGGCCTTGTGGACCGGCCCGCGCTCGCCGGAGGCGTCCAGACTGTTGGCCGACATGGCAAGGCAGGCAGTCGCCATGGCGGCCAGCCAGCGCGCAAGAATCAGAGAGGTGTTGGAACGGGCCCCATCGCGGGTCAGCCGTTTGAAGATTCGCATCGCATCCCTGTAGCCAAATGTAAGTGCGGAAGCGGAACAAGCGCCCCCTGAGTGGTCCAATGTAAGCGATCGGGCAGCGCGATACGGGCGCCGCCCATCCTCCACAATGGAGACTGGCTCCGTTACCCAGGAAAATCTGCCACATGCCAATGCTCCACCCCGCCCATGCCGCCATCTCCCAGGCGCTTGCCCCGCTTGGTCTGTCTGTGCGCGGCGGATTTCACACGGACAGTGCCGACGCCCTGCCCCCGCTACCCAAAGGCCAAGCCGCATCTACCGTGTTGCTGGTGGGCAATGCAGGCCCGCACATGTGGAAAGCATTTTCCAGTTCTGCCCACGCCCAAGACGGCGCGCCCCATCCGCTCAACCGTTGGACCCGCCAGCATCTGGACGCCATTGCCAACACAGTCGGCGGCATGGCGCTGTACCCTTTTGACGCCACTCCGACCTGGCCCTTTCAGCAGTGGGCGGCGCGCTGCGAGCCGGTGCACCCCTCGCCGCTGGGTTTGTTCATCCACCCGGAATACGGTCTGTGGCACGCCTACCGTGCGGCCATCGTGCTCGCTGAGCCCATAGACCTGCCCGCACCCCCAATCACCGCCAGTCCCTGCCAAACCTGCACTGATCGACCCTGCCTGAGCCGCTGCCCGGTAGGCGCTTTCAGCGCCAGCAGCTACGACGTACCCACCTGCGCCCGCCATCTGCAAAGCCCGGCCGGTGCCGATTGCCTGCAAGGCGGCTGCCTGGCGCGGCGCGCCTGCCCAGTGGGCGCTGACTACCAGCAGTTGCCCGCGCAAAACGCCTTCCACATGCGCGCGTTCTTGAAAGCCGTGACGGCCACAAGCGGCTTGCTAGACTCGACAGGATGACCGACGCCGCGCAGCAACACACTCCCATGATGGCCCAGTACCTGGGCTTGAAGGCGGACCATCCGGACACCTTGTTGTTCTACCGCATGGGCGACTTTTACGAGATGTTTTTCGGCGATGCCGAAAAAGCCGCGCGCTTGCTGGACATCACCCTCACCCACCGCGGCACCAGCGCAGGGCAACCGATCCCGATGGCGGGCGTGCCCTTTCATGCGATGGAAGGCTATCTGGCCAAGCTGATCCGCCAAGGCGAATCGGTTGCGATTTGTGAGCAAGTAGGCGAAGTCGGTGGCAAAGGCCCGGTGGAGCGCAAAGTGGTGCGGGTGGTCACGCCAGGCACGCTGACCGACGCGGAGCTGCTGAGTGAGAAATCCGAGTCGCTTTTAATGGCCGTGCACCAGGGTGGGCGCAACCACTGCGGTTTGGCTTGGCTCAGCGTCACGCAAGGCGTGGTGCACCTGGGCGAATGCACATCTGAAGAGGTGGCCGACTGGGTAGCGCGCCTGGCACCCAGCGAGCTCATTTACAGCGCGGGCGTGACCAACGCCTTTGAGGACCGGCTCAAGCGCCTGCGCTTTGGCAGCAGCCTGTCGCTCACCACGCGCCCGCAGTGGCAGTTTGACAGCGGCCTGGGCGAGCGCAAACTGCAAGAGGTCTTGCAAGCCGCCACTCTCGCCAGTTGGAACGCCCAGGACCTGCCGCTGGCCCACGCCGCAGCGGGCGCCTTGCTGGGCTATGCGGAACACACCCAAGGCCGCGCGCTGGTGCACCTGAGCGGCCTGGAGGTGCAGCGCAATGGTGAGTTGATCGACCTGCCGCCCACCACCCGGCGCAATCTGGAGCTCACCCACACCCTGCGCGGCGAAGAGTCGCCCACTTTGTTTTCTTTGCTCGACACTTGCATGACCGCCATGGGCAGCCGCCAGCTCAAGAGCTGGCTCTTGCAACCCCGGCGCGACCGGCAGCAAGCCAAAGAGCGCTTGCAGGCTTTGGCCCTACTGCGCGCCGACACGCGGCAGCACGGCACGCTGGCCGATGCGCTGCGCGGCCAGATCAAGGGCAGCGCGGACGTGGAACGCATCACCGCGCGCCTGAGCCTGCGCCAGGTGCGCCCGCGCGAGCTGGTGGGGCTGGTGCAAACCTTGGCGCGCAGCGCGGCGCTGGCGCAGTGGCTGCACGATCTTCAGAATGGTGCCGCCGCAGGATCGCTGTTGGATCGCATCGCCGCTGAATTGGTGCCGCCTGCCGACTGCGCCACCTTGCTACAGCGCGCGATTGCACCCGAACCCGCTGCCATGGTGCGCGATGGCGGTGTGATTGCCAGCGGTTTTGATGCCGAGCTGGACGAGCTGCGCGCCATACAAACCAACTGCGACAGCTTTTTGCTCGACCTGGAAACCCGCGAGCGCGAACGCACCGGCATTGCCAATTTGCGCGTGCAGTTCAACAAGGTGCACGGCTTCTATATTGAAGTGACCCAAGGCCAGGCCGCCAAAGTGCCGGACGACTACCGCCGTCGCCAAACCCTGAAAAACGCCGAACGCTTCATCACCCCCGAGCTGAAAGCCTTTGAGGACAAAGCCCTCAGCGCCCAAGAGCGGGCCTTGGCGCGAGAGAAATGGTTGTTTGAGCAAGTGCTCGATGCCCTGCAGGCCTATGTGCCCCCGCTCACCCGTTTGGCGCGCGCTCTGGCCAGTCTGGATGCGCTGTGCGCGCTGGCCGAGCGTTCGCTCACTTTGGCTTGGTGTGCGCCGCAGTTTGTCGAGCACCCATGCATTGAAATTTCCCAAGGCCGCCACCCGGTGGTGCAGGCGCGCCTGGCCGAGCAAAGCAATGGCAACTTCATTGCCAACGACACCCAACTGGGGCCCAAACAACGCCTGCAAGTGATTACCGGCCCCAATATGGGCGGTAAGTCCACCTATATGCGCCAGGTGGCGCTGATCGTGCTGCTGGCCAGCATCGGCTCCTACGTGCCAGCCAGCGCCTGCCGCCTGGGACCCATCGACGCCATCCACACCCGCATTGGCGCGGCAGATGACCTGGCCAACGCCCAGTCCACCTTCATGCTGGAGATGGTGGAAGCCGCGCAGATTTTGCACACTGCCACACCGCAATCGCTCGTGCTGATGGACGAAATCGGGCGCGGCACCTCCACCTTTGACGGCTTGGCTCTGGCCAGTGCCATTGCCACGCAGTTGCACGACAAAACCCAGGCCTTTTGCCTGTTTGCCACGCATTACTTTGAGCTCACCGAGTTTCCTGTCAGCCACCATAGCGCGGTCAACGTGCACGTGAGCGCCGCCGAGTCCGGCCGCGACATTGTGTTTTTGCACGCGATTGAGCCAGGCCCTGCCAGCCGCAGCTATGGGGTGCAGGTGGCGCGTTTGGCAGGCATGCCGGCCGCCGTGCTGAACCAGGCCCGCCGCACGCTGGACGCACTGGAGGCGCAGTCGAGTGCTTCGCGCTCGCAAGTGGATTTGTTTGCAGCCCCGCCCGCAGAGACTGTGGCGGCGCCCAGTGCGGTGGAGGCGGCAGTGGCCGCCCTCAACCCCGACGCCATGAGCCCGCGCGAGGCCATGGAGGCGATTTATCAGCTCAAGGCGATCAGCGGCAAATAGTTGACGGCCTGCGAACGGGCCCTGAACAGGTCAGGGCTTCCCGGCCTTTTGACCCAACTCACGCAACACTGCGTCATAGCTGGAGCCCAACTCCGGATCGATGCCCTGCAAATTCGCAGCAATCACGCCGGGCGTGGCCTGGTGGGGAGCCTGCATCGATGGCGTGGGTACCGGCTCTACGGGCTTGGAGGGCGCGTCGTCCAAGTCACCAAAGCCCTGCAGCCCGGTCAGGCTGCTGGAGAGCTGGCCGAACATGTCTGCCACTTCCGGCGTGGGCAACGCAGCGACCAACGCTTTGGACAGGTGGCGCTGGAGCGCGCCATACGCGACGCCACAGCCAACCCACAAGACGCCGCTGACAGTGATCCACAGAGCCCACAACACGTCTGCTTGCACCGTTTGCATTTGCAACAGGTCTGAGGCCTCCGTGCCACAAGTGCGCCATGGCAGAGCGTTCAGCCATTGCACCGGCTGGGTCCAAAAAGCCGGTGTCCAGGCAAGGGCGCTCACCAGAAGGGTCAAGTTCAGAGCCGCAGCCCAGAAAGTCACAAGGAAAAACATCGTTGGTGCGCCCGGAATTACTTGAACTCTTGCACCAGCTTGTCATGCAACAAGGAAGCCAAATGCGCACGGGCTTGTGCAATGGCCAGGGCCTCTTGCTCAGCGCCAACCGATTCGGCGGCCATGGCGACCAGCTTTTGTTTGAGCTGCGCAATTTGCGCCTCGGTGTCGTGCAAGGCCGTTTGCAAATGCGCTTGACGGGCGTGGTGCTGGTCTAACTCGGCAAGCAGCTCCAAGGTTTGCTGAAGAAAAAACTTGTTGCTGCGCCCGTGCTGCATGTCGGTGCGCGACAAAAAAACCTGCATCTGCTGCGCCAAATTCTGGTATGCGGGGGCCGGGGCGCGGACGCGATCCAACATCCCACCCTGGCTGTCGGACTCAAGGCTGATGGGGGGAGGTGCGGGCACGAACTCAGATTGGGACATGGGGGGCGGGTTATAGCGGCTTCATTCTACCGAGGCAGGCCGCTGCACCGATAATTGGCGGCTTCGCCTAAACCTCTGCCCCACTTCCATGACTTACTGCGTCGCCATCAAACTCAATGCCGGACTGGTGTTCCTCTCCGACTCGCGCACCAACGCCGGCCTGGACCAGATCAACACCTTTCGCAAGATGATCGTCTACGAAAAGCCGCAGGACCGCTTTATGGTGCTGCTGTCGGCTGGCAACTTGAGCATTGCCCAATCGGTGCGCGAAATTTTGCAGGTGGAGCAGCTCAAAGAGAACGGCGACACCGCAGGCACCACCATTTGGAACGCCAAAAGCATGTTCGACGCTGCCCGCGTGCTAGGTTCAGCCATCCGCCGCGTCTACCAGCGCGACGCCGAGTCGCTCAAGCAAGCCGGCATGGACTTCAATGTGTCTTTGATTTTTGGCGGACAGATTGCCGGTGAGGCCATGCGCTTGTTTCAGGTCTATTCCGCAGGCAACTTTATCGAGGCGACGCCAGAGACGCCCTACTTCCAAATTGGCGAATCCAAATATGGCAAGCCCGTGCTGGACCGCGTGATCACACCGCACACCCCGCTGGAAGAGGCCGCTAAATGCGCGCTGGTGTCCATGGACTCCACCCTCAAATCCAATTTATCGGTGGGCCTGCCCCTGGACATGGTGGTCTATGAGGCTGACAGCTTTAGCACCGACAAGATTGTCTGCATCGATGAGAACAACCCCTATTTCAAAATGCTGCACAACAGCTGGGGCCAAAAGCTGCGCGAGGTGTTTGACAGCATTGAAGACCCCATGTGGAGCGGCGGCCAAACCGAGGTCCCGCTGCGTCTGGAGTCGCAGCGCAATCGCCCGCTCAAAAAAATCAGTACGCCGCAAGAAAAACTGATTTAAGCCTGCCGTTTCATGACCCCCATCGTCTTTTTTCACGGCAACAGTTTTCCGGCTAGCACGTACAAGGTGTTGTTCAAGCACTTGCGCTCGCGCGGTTTCAGTGTCAAAGCCATCGAAAAACTCGGGCACGATGCCCAGTACCCGGTGGACAACAACTGGCGCAGTCTGGTGCAGCAGGTGGCGGACTTCACCAAGGCGCAATCGGACAAACTGGGGCAACCGGTGTGGATGCTGGGCCATTCTTTGGGCGGTATTTTGAGTTTGATGGCGGCGGCCAAGCACCCGGGCATCGCACGCGGTGTGGTGCTGCTGGACTCGCCGATTTTGGGCGGTTGGCGCTCCACGGCGCTGGGCATGATCAAAGGAGCGCAGTTGGTGGGCTCGGTGTCGCCCGGGGCCGTCAGCCATAAGCGGCGCAACAGCTGGCCCAGCGCCGAGGCGGCGCTCGAGCACTTTCGCCACAAAAAAGCGTTTTCGCACTGGGACCCCGAAGCGCTGCAGGACTATATTGAGCACGGCACACACGACCAGGACGGCAAGCGGGTGCTGAGCTTTGACCGCGACATTGAAACCCGCATTTACAACACCATTCCTGACAACCTGGATAGGCTGTTCAAGCGCCATCCACTCAAATGCCCGGTGGCCTTTATCGGCGGGCGCCAGTCGGTGGAAATGCGCAGGGTCGGAATGTCGTTGACAGAGCAACTGACCAAAGGGCGCACCATGATGCTCGACGGCAGCCATTTGTTCCCCATGGAAAAGCCCCTGGCGACTGCCGCTGCCGTGGAAGCAGCAATGCGCAACCTGGGCGCTTAAGGCCGCCTAGGCCGCTGGCAGAAGCTCAAGCTGCCCAGGTCACCCAGCCCAGGTAATGGGTGGCCAGCACCACCAGACCAAAGGCGATCCGGTACCAGGCAAACACTTCAAAGCTGTGGGTGGAGATGAACTTCAACAACCAGCGCACGCACACCCAAGCGCTGATGAAGGACACCAACAGGCCCACGCCAAACAGTGGCACGTCGGCCAGCGACAACAAGGCGCGCTCTTTGTAGAGGCTGTAAACGCCTGCGCCAATCAGCGTGGGAATCGCCAAGAAGAAAGAAAAATCGGTTGCCGCCTTGCGCGAAAGCCCCAGCAACATACCGCCAATGATGGTCGCACCGCTGCGGCTGGTGCCCGGAATCATGGCCAGGCACTGCACCAGCCCTACCTTGAGCGCATCGCGCCCCCGCATTTCCTCCACCTCGTCGATGCGCACTGCGCTGGCGGGGCGGCGTTCCGCCCACAAAATGATGAAGCCCCCGATGATGAAGGTGGTGGCCACCACCCACGGTGTGAACAAATGCGCCTTGATTGCCTTGCCCAGCAGCAAGCCCAACACCACCGCAGGCAAAAAGCCGATGAATACATTGAATACAAGACGCTGCGCGTCCTGGCGGTAAGGCAGGGCTTTGATGGTGGTTTGGATTTTTTCCCAGTAGACCAGGATCACTGCAAAGATGGCGCCGGTCTGGATGGCGATGTCAAACACCTTGGCCTTGTCGTCGTCAAAGCCCAGCAGGACGCCCGCCAAAATCAAATGCCCGGTCGATGAAATCGGCAAAAACTCGGTCAAACCTTCAACCAGCCCCATCACGGCGGCTTTGAGCAACAAAACGGTGTCCACAAACGCTCCTGAAATCTGCGTTGGATTATCGCTGGACACCTATGCGCTCACATCCGTTCACCCAGTGCCCCCGACTAAAATCAGAGGTATGAGCACGCCCACCCCTAAAAAGCCCGCCAGCACGACCGAAACCAGCAAACCCAGTAATTTTTTGCGGCAGATTATTGAGCACGACCTGGCCGCAGGCACCTATGGCACGCGCCGCTGGGCCGGTAGCCCCGGCGACGCCGCGCACCACGCTGCGGGTCAGAGCGACCCGGCCAAGATCCGAACCCGCTTTCCGCCCGAGCCCAACGGCTATTTGCACATCGGGCACGCCAAGAGCATTTGCATTAACTTTGGGCTGGCCAAAGAATACGGCGGCGTGTGCCACCTGCGCTTTGACGACACCAACCCCGAAAAAGAAGACACCGAATACGTCAACAGCATCATTGATGCAGTGAAGTGGCTGGGTTTTGACTGGGCCCAATTGGACCAAGCCGCTGGAAGCGCAGCGCCCTACCAAGCCAGTGACTACTTCGACTTCATGTACCGCGCAGCCGAGGCCTTGATCGAAGCCGGCC
>CAIWRE010000166.1 GCA_903914985.1 uncultured beta proteobacterium
CTGGTCACGCTGCTGAGCTTTGTAGGCATTTTGTGGGGCCTGTCGGGCGGGTTTTCATTCACTTTTGGCGGACAGGAATACGTCATCGCAGGCTTTATGGTGTGGATGGCGCTGCTGTACAGCGCGGTGGGCAGCTGGCTCACCCACTTGATCGGGCGGCGGCAAATTCCGCTGAACTTTGCGCAGCAGCGGGTGGAGGCCGACTTTCGCCACCACATGATCCGGGTGCGTGAATACAGCGAATCGATTGCCCTGGATCGGGGCGAGGCGGTGGAGCGCAGCCAACTGGAAGGCCGCTTTGGCGCGGTGTTGAACAACTACCTGCAGCTCATACGCGCACAAAAAAACCTGGTCTGGTTCACCAGCTTTTTCGGGCAGGCGGCGGTCATTTTTCCCTTCATCGTGGCGGCGCCGCGTTTTTTCAGCGGTGCGATTCAACTGGGCGAGGTGATGCAAATATCGAGCGCCTTCGGCCAGGTGCAAGGCGCTTTGAGCTGGCTGGTGGACAGCTACCCCAGCCTGGCCACCTGGCGTGCCACCACCGACCGTTTGACGCACTTTGAGGCCTCGCTGCAAAGCCTGGAGGCGGCCACACCCGCTCTGTCTAACACTGCGTCCGACACGCTGCACACCGAAGACCTGAACGTGTCCCTGCCCGGCGGCCTCGCATTGCTGGCCCACACGGCGCTGCATGCGCAAGCCGGAGACCGGGTGCTGGTGCAAGGCCCCTCGGGCGCAGGCAAGTCCACCCTGTTTCGGGCGCTCGCCGGTATTTGGCCCTTTGCCAGCGGCCAGGTGGCGCGCCCGGTGGACGCCATGTTTATCCCGCAGCGGCCCTATTTCCCGAACGGGCCGCTGCGCGACGCGCTGGCCTACCCCGAACTGCCCACGCGCTACACCGACGCGCAACTGATTGAGGCCCTGCATTGGGCACTTCTGCCCGACCTAGCCGGCCAGCTGGACCAGTGGAACACCTGGGGCCAAAAACTCTCGGGCGGCGAACAGCAGCGCCTGGCACTGGCGCGGGTGTTTTTGAAGCAGCCGCAGTGGGTATTTGCCGATGAGGCCACCAGCGCACTGGATGCACAAACCGAAAACCTGCTCTACCAGCGCCTGGTCGACTTGCTGGCGACTCGCCAAGGTGGCCTGGTGTCGATTGCGCACCGCGAGGGCGTGGCCCGCTTTCACACCAAGCGCTGGGTGGTACAGCCCGCAGCCGAAGGGGCCAAGGCGCGCTTTACGGTGCAGGAAACTGCCTTATAGGCTCGCGCTGAACGCGGCAAAACCCTTGGCGCGCAGCTCGCACGCCGGGCAGTTGCCGCAGCCATAGCCCCAGGCGTGTCGCTGGCTGCGGTCGCCCAGGTAGCAGGTGTGGGTGTGTTCCACCACCAAGTCCACCATGGCTTGGCCGCCCCCGCTGGCGTCCGCCTTTGCGCCCAGGTCGTGGGCCAATTGCCAGGTGGCCGCTTTGTCGATCCACATCAGCGGCGTTTCGATCAAAAAGCGGCGGTCCATGCCCAGCGAGAGTGCGAGCTGCATGGCCTTCATGGTGTCGTCGCGGCAGTCGGGGTAGCCGGAGAAATCGGTTTCGCAGACGCCGGTCACGATGACTTGCAAACCCCGGCGGTAGGCCAGCGCGGCGGCCAGCGTCAAAAACAACAGATTGCGCCCCGGAACAAAACTGTTGGGCAGACCGCTGGCTTCCATGGCGATGGCCGTGTCCCGGGTGAGTGAGGTTTCGCTCACTTCGCCCAGCACAGAGAGGTCGAGCAAATGGTCATCGCCCAGCTTGTCCGCCCAGGCTGGAAAGCGCGCGCGCAGTTCACGCAGCACGTTCAGGCGCGCATCGAGCTCCACATGGTGGCGCTGACCATAGTCAAAGGCCACGGTTTCCACGCGTTCGTAGCGGGCCAGGGCATGGGCCAGGCAGGTCGTGGAGTCCTGGCCTCCGGAAAACAAAACAAGGGCGGTGGTGTGCATAGGCTTGATCTTAGAGCAGGGCTGCGCCCGGCAGGCGTGCGCATAATGGGCGGATGCAACACTCTCCCTCTTTTGCCCTGTCCATGTTGGACCTGGTGGCCGTGCGCGAGGGCGCGACGGTCGCGCAGGCACTGGCCACCGCCTTGGCCACCGCGCAGCATGCTGAGCGTCTGGGTTTCAAACGCTACTGGGTGGCAGAGCACCACAACATGCAAGGCATTGCCAGCTCGGCCACCGCCGTGCTGGTGGGCTACCTGGCCGCCGGGACCCAGCGCATCCGGGTGGGCTCGGGCGGCATCATGCTGCCCAACCATGCGCCACTGGTGGTGGCCGAGGCCTTTGGCACGCTGGCCGAGCTCTACCCCGGCCGCATTGACCTCGGCCTGGGCCGCGCACCGGGCACCGACCCGGCCACCATGCGCGCCCTGCGCCGAGACCGGCCGGAAACCGAAGCCGATTTCCCACGCGATGTGGCCGAGCTGCAAGCCCTGCTCGCACAGCCACAGGCGGGGCAGCGCATTGTGGCCATGCCGGGCGCGGGCACCCAGGTGCCGCTGTGGCTGCTGGGTTCCAGCCTGTTTTCGGCACAACTGGCCGCACAGCGGGGCCTGCCCTATGCCTTTGCCTCGCACTTTGCGCCACGCCTGATGCACCAAGCCATTGGCCTCTACCGGCAGCTTTTTCAGCCCAGCGAACACCTGTCCAAGCCCTATGTGGCCATTGGCGTTCCGCTGGTGGCAGCGCCTACCGATGACGAAGCCCAGTTGCTGGCCAGCAGCGTGTACCAACGGGTGCTGGGCATCTTGCGCGGCGACCGCAGGCGCTTGCAAGCGCCGGTGCCCCACTTCATGGCGCAGTGCAGTCCGCAAGAGCGCGCCGCCATTGCCGACTTTTTGGGCGCAGCGGTAGTGGGAGGTCCGGAGACGGTGCGCGAGGGGCTTGAGCAACTGGCCGAAGACACCGGTGCGGACGAACTGATACTGGTTTGCGATATTTACGACCAGTCACTGAGGCTGCGCTCGCTGGACATTGCCGCACATGCGCTGGCAGCGGTTCCGGCATAAAAAAAGGGGCTGAAACAGCCCCTTTTTTGTTGGCGAAAAACGCCTTATTTGGACATGGCTTCGATCGCGATGTCGATGCGCACGTCGTCACCCACGAAAGGCGCGTATTTGCCGGCATTGAACTCGGTGCGCTTGATGGTGGTGAAGGCATTGGCGCCCAGTGCAGGGACCTTCATCATGGGGTGGTTCACGGCTTGAAAAGACGTCACCGTCAAGGTCACGGGCTTGGTCACGCCTTTGATGGTCAGCTGGCCTTCGATGGACGCAGGCTTGTCACCGTCGAACACCACTTTGGTGGATTTGAAGGTGGCTTTGGGGAACTTGGCGGTATCCAGGAATTCTTCGCCTTGGATGTGGCCGTTGAAAGCCGTGGAGCCCGTGTTGACGCTGGTGATGTCAATCACGATGTCCACCGATGCGGTCTTGGCTTGTGCGTCGAGCACCACGGTGCCGGTGGTGTTGGTAAAGCTGCTGACCTGGGTGGAATAGCCCAGGTGCGAATACGAAAAACGCGGGAAAGTGTGCGAGCTGTCCACGGTGTAAGTGACTGGGGCTGCAAAGGCAGAGCCTGCCGCCAGTGTTGCCAAGGCCAGGGCCGCGCTGAGTTGTTTGAATGATTTCATAAAGTTTCTCCGGTTAATAAAAGAGGTGCCGCAAGCGGCGTTTATTTGCCCGTGAGGGCGGTGATTTGAAAGCTGACGACCACGTCGTTGGCCACCACATCAAATTTGGACCACGAGCCTTCGCCAATGGCGTAGTCGACGCGCTGCATGGTAAAGCTGCCGGTGAGCACACCCACCTTGCCCTGGGGGTTGTGCTTCAAGTCAAACTTCACGTCCCGCGAGCGGCCTTTGATGCTGAGCGAGCCTAGCACCTCGTAGACGTTGGGCGCGGTTTGCTTGACCTGTTTGGCGACGAAGATGGCCTTGGGAAAAGCCGAGGTGTTAAACCAAGGCTTGCCCACCACCTCCTGGTCGGCCTCGCCGGAACCCGTGTCAATGCTCAACAGGTCCACCTCAATGCTCGCCTTGGTGAGCTCGGGCTTGGCGGGGTCAAAGCTGATTTGTGGACTGAACTTGGCAAAGTGCCCGTCCATGCCCACGCCCATCTGTTTGTAGCTGAACTTCACGCTGCTTTTGTCCATTTGCACCGCTTGGTAAAGGGCGGCATGGCTTGGCATGGCAAATGCCAGCGCGACGGTGGCAACCGCCATGGCGATAGAGCGGGTTTTCAAAAATTGGAACATGGCTTTTTTTCTTTACAGAGTGGGTTTGGAGCGCTTGGGCAGCATGCGGCGCAAGACATCGTCTTTGTGGACCAGGTGATGGAAAAACGCGGCCGCCGCGTGGCCGCCAATCAGAACCAGCAGCCCGATGTTGAGTGCCGCATGAAGTTCCTCAAGTTGTTTGCCCAGCTCCTTGTCCTTGGCCAACAAATCGGGCAGTGGCAGCACGCCAAACCACACGGTCGGGACGCCCTTGGCAGAACTCATGAGCCAGCCGCTCAAAGGGATGATGATCATCAATGCATACAACAGTACATGGCCGCCATGGGCCAGCACTTGCTGCAGGCGCGACATGCTCAGCGGGTAGGCGGGTGGGCGGTGGGTGAAGCGCCAGACCAGACGCAGCCAGACCAGCATGAAGACCGTGACCCCGGCCCATTTGTGCCAGGAGTAGAACTGCAGTTTTTCGGGCGAAAACGGCAGGTCAGACATGTAAAAGCCCATGGCCAGCAAGCCAAAAATCATCAAGGCCATCAGCCAGTGCAGGCCTTTGGCAGTTGGGGTGTAGTGTGTGTTCATAGGTGCGTCCTTAATGGAATGCATAGCCGTCCATGGCAATCACATAGTCGCTGATGCCACGGTAAAAAGCCTCGGGTTGCGCGTCAACACCTGCTGCGCCCAGTGCAGTGAACAAGGGCAAGAGATGGTCTTCACTGGGGTGCGCCCGTGCGCCACTGGGGCTGGCACGCCGGTAGCCGAGCAAGGACGCCACATCTTTGCGGGCCATGTGCACTTGCACCCAGTCGGCAAAGGCCTGCACATAGTCCGGCGTCTGGCCGCCTGCCATGCGCGCCACCTGGTAGTCGCGCAGGTTGTGCGTGATGTTGCCCGAGGCGACGATCAAAAAGTTGTGTTGGGCTAAATCCGCCAGGGCCTGGCCAATGCGATAAGCATGCTCCGGCCCCAAATGCGTTTGCACCGACAAAGGAATGACGGGAATGTCGGCGTCCGGGAACATTTGGCGCAGCGGGATCCATGCGCCATGGTCCAGCCCGCGCTGGGCGTCTTGCTGCACGGTAAATCCGTGGGCCTGCAGGGCTGCCACCACCTGCTGGGCCGCTTCGGGGCAACCGGTGGCGGGGTAGCGCAACTCGTACAGGCGCGGATCAAAGCCGCCAAAATCGTGAATCGTGTCGAGCTGCGTTGCCGTGCCAACCGTGGGCACTGCGGTTTCCCAGTGCGGGCTGACCACCACGATGGCGCGTGGCGTGCCGTAGGAGTGCACCAGCTGGCTCATGGCCGCGCCGGCTGCACCGGGCTGCAGGGCAAAAGTGGGCGCGCCGTGGGGCACAAAAAGGACGTTGCGGTGGGTTTGCATGGTGTGTGTCTCGTGATGGGTGGGACTTTAGGCCGGTATTTAGACTGCAACAAGACACAAATCAACAAAAGCTTGTTGCACAATACGCAACAATGGACAAGCTTGATGCAATGCAAACCTTTGTGCGGGTCGCGCAGGCCGGCAGCTTTACGGCCGTCGCCGAGCAAATGCAGGTGGCACGCTCGGTGGTGACCCGCCAGATTGCGGCGCTGGAGTCCCAGCTGGCGGTCAAACTCATGACCCGCAGCACCCGCAGCCTGACGCTCACGGCGGCCGGGGCGGCCTACCTGGAGAAGTGCCGCGTCATCTTGAACCTGGTGGATGCGGCCGAATCCAGCCTGGTGGAGGAAAAAGCCGTGCCCCGGGGCCGCATCCGGCTGGCACTGCCCTTGAGCTTTGGGCTGCAGCGCTTGATGCCCCACCTGCTGGCGTTTGCGCAAACCCATGCCCACATTGAGTTGCTGCTCAATTTTTCGGACCAGCGCGCCAACCTGATTGAAGAAGGCATTGACCTGGCCATCCGCATCACCGCCGACCTGCAGCCGGGTGACATCGTGCGCAAACTCGGGCAGTGCCGCCTGCTGACCACCGCCTCGCCCGCCTACCTGGCACTGCACGGTGAGGTGCGCCATCCGTCGCAACTGCAGCACCACGAGTGCCTGGTGTATTCCATGGCCAGCAACACCTCGATCTGGCCCTATCGGGTGGACGGGCAGGTGCAAACTTTTGCGGTGCGCGGGCGCTTGACGGCCAACAACGGTGTGGCCCTGATGCAGGCCACTGCGCAGGGCATGGGCATTTCGCTGCAACCCGATTTTTTGACCGAGCCCTTTTTGCACAGCAATGAGGTGGTGGAAATACTGCGCGACTTTGAGTCACCGGCCCTGGGCATTTACGCCGTGCTGCCCAGCAACCGCTACATCCCGCACCGGGTAGCGGTGCTGATGGATTACCTGGCGGGGGTACTACCGCGCAACGGGGACTTAGACTGAACGCCATGTCCGCTTTATCCCGCCACCTGCCCGCTTGGCTACGCAGCTATTCCCGGGAAAATCTTCCCCACGACGTGTTGGCGGGGCTGGTGGTTACCGTGCTGGTGATTCCCCAAAGCTTGGCGTACGCACTACTGGCCGGGCTGCCGCCCCAGGCGGGGCTGTACGCCGGCATTCTTCCGGTGCTGGCCTATGCACTTTTTGGAAGTTCGATGACGCAGGCCGTCGGGCCCGTGGCAATTACGGCCATCATGACCTTCGCAGTACTGAGCCCCCTGGCAGAGCCACAAAGCGCCCACTACATCGCACTGGCCGCAACACTTGCGCTGATGTCTGGCGTGATGGTGTTGGTGTCCGGCCTGTTGCGCTTGGGCTTTCTGTCGCAGCTGCTAAGCCGTCCGGTCATCAGCGGATTTATTTCCGGCTCCGCCATCCTGATTGTGGTCAGCCAGGTCAAGTTTCTGACGGGGATCCCGATGAGCGAACCCAAGGTCTGGCAGGTCATGGCAGCGGTGTATCAACGTTGGGGCGAATCCATTGACGAAACCCTGATGCTTGGCGGCGGCTCGCTCCTGGCCTTGACGCTCAGCCGGTATTTTTTGGCCGGATGGCTGTGCCGCCTGGGAATATCGCCGGCACGGGCAGACATCGCAGTGCGAATCATGCCTTTGCTCACGTTGGCCGTTACGACCGCAGTGGTAGCAGAACTTCAGCTCGATGTGCGTCACGGAGTCGCCGTGGTGGGGACCATTGCCGCCAGTCTGACGGCCCTGCATTTATTTGTTCCCGGGCTGGAGACCCTCCAGCAATTGGCCGGACCTGCCGTATTGCTGGCCGTCATCGGCATGGTGCAAAACATCACGATGGCGCAGGCCTTGGCAATCAAACGCAGGGAACGCGTAGACGCGAACCACGAGCTGGTGGGTTTGGGTAGCGCCAACATCGTGGCGGCTGTCTCTGGCGGCATGCCGGTGGGCGGCGGCTTGTCGCGCACAGCCGTCAATCTAGCGGCGGGTGCGCGCACACCTTTGGCCAGCATCGTAGCGGCGCTTGCCATGCTGGGAGTGCTTGCGCTGGGCACCCAGTGGCTCAGCCGTTTGCCGCTGGCGGTTTTGGCCGCCAGCATCATCGTGGCGGCGATCAGCATGCTGGATTTCAAGGCCCTGGAGCAAGCCTGGAGGTACGACCGCGCAGACGGCCTGGCGCTGCTGGGCACGGCCACCGGTGTCGTGGTCCTGGGTGTGGAATGGGGCATTGCGCTGGGCGTTGGGCTGTCCCTGGCAGCATTGCTGATCCGGGCAAGCACACCCCATATTGCCGTCATTGGTCGAATTGCGGGCACCGAGCACTTTCGCAACGTGCAGAGGCACGGCGTCGAAACCATTGCGGGCGTATTGCTTCTGCGGGTGGACGAAAGTCTATTTTTCGGCAATCTGAGTACCATCGAACTGCGCATCAGCCAGGAGCTTGAGCATGACCGGACACTCCATGACGTCGTGCTGATCATGAGCGCGGTCAACCGCGTCGATGCCACGGCCATGGAGGTACTCACCGACATCAACCGTGACTTGGCCAGCAGAAACATCCGCTTCCATCTGGCCGAAGTCAAAGGTCCGGTGCAAGACCGGTTGGCTCGTTCACCGCTTTGGGAATCGCTGTCAGGGGAGGTCTATTTGTCTGTGAACGCCGCGTTTGAACACTTGCAAACCATGCAAGGCACCCGGTGAGGCATACCGTCGCGCGGACGGGGCCGTAGCAAAGGGGCGGACGCCTATGGCAGTGGCGCCGCTGTCATTAAACTCCTCACGATGAAAGTATCACAAATCATCTGGAAAGAGCCGAACCGGGCGCAAACACCACCGCTGCATATTGCATCCAGAGGCCAAAGGTTTTCCACCGTGACCGGAGTGTGGTGGCTGGATGAGTTTAGATTTGTCGCCAACCACCGAAATGGCCTTCGAATTGCCCTGTTTGATATCAGAGCCTTAGAGCGGCCCCTTGCAATTTGCGACATTCCCCATCTGACGGACGATATTGCAGCGAAAAAAACCGCGGAGAATTCCTGGGAAATAGCCGTCAGTGGCTGCTGGGATGCTGCCTATTCTCTTTATCAGATGACGATCGCCGATAGCATCCATTTGCATCGTATTTCTACCGTACCGCACACGGATAAGACTTTTTGTCACGGAGTTGCGTACGGCAAAGAGGGCGAACTCTGTCTCACATTTCATACGGGATCCAATCCTCGAATCGTCATTGCAAACACCACATGGCAACTTCCAGAACCATGGGGTGCCCGTGATCTGTGTTACGACCCCGGCAGTGACAAATATTATGCGGTGGCGGTTTCGCAAAATCCGAAAAGAACAGCCTATGACACTGCAAACACATCTATCTGGGAGTTAGATTCAGTACAAAGCCCATGGAAAAAAGTGAAAGAGATTTCTGACATGCACGCAGATACATGCCAGATACACCAGAACAGATTATGGATACCTGACCAGAATGCAGACCGTGTCTTGGGGTTGTGCTTGAACGACACCAGGCCAACCGTCGTTGTGAAGACGGAATGCCTTGATTTCCCCCATGGTCTGGGAATTTCTGCCCACGGAATTCTGGCTGTCACCAGCTACGGAAACAGCAGCATTACATTGATCCACCTTGGCCAAATTCAGTGAGCTCATAGGGCCTGATGTGATTCAAGCCATCAATCACCACAGGCTTTTCATTCAACAAGCCACGGAATGTTGCGAAACTGTCGGTTCGAATCGGCCCTTCCATTCGGAGCCTGAATTTTGATGTTTCAATGTTGAACTTATTCATCAGGTCATACATAGATGCTGCGCTGTCAGAAGCCACATTCAACTCGGCTAACTTGTCTTGAACTGTATTCTTCACTGCGGCGGTGGCGACTTCCGGCAATCGGACAAAGCGCAGACCAAGGGCAAGGATACGATTGAAGAGATCCACATCCTGGCCGCCCATCGGCAGCAACGACTCGTCATACCCACCCAATTTAAGGTACAAATCTTTTGGCATACCCATCCTGCCGAATGAACCGTCGCCCAACACACCTGACCACTGGTGGGAAGGATGATTGGCATGGAAAGCCTTTTGCAACAAGCCGACATCATCGGAGGTGATGAAATTGTCAGCATCCAGGTTAAAAAGATATGCACCGCCCGCGAGTCGGTGAGCAAGATTCTTGGCTTTTGAGGCGTTCCATGGCACTTCGTTTTTGACTTCAAAGAATTTGAGCTTGCTGTTGCCCACAAACTCCCTGAAATTTTCCCATACCCATTCAGACAAGCCGTCGGTTGAACCATAGTCAACCAGTACAATTTCCACTCCTGCATCCAAGGCTGATAAATTGTGACCCAAAGTTTCCTTGAGTTGCCACAATCGATTCCGGGAGCTTGTGCAAAAACTGAGCCAGATATCGGGTTTATTCATTTTATTTTCAATCCGAATAAATAATGAAGAAATTACTAATTATGGGACTTCCCGGATCGGGAAAAACCACGCTAGCGTTGCAACTGAAGAAATCATTAGAAATCACATCCAGCGTAGACTGGTTCAATGCGGATGCAGTCCGTGAAAAATACGAAGACTGGGACTTTTCAGAACAAGGCAGAATTCGCCAGAGCATGCGAATGCGCGACTTATCGTCTCAATCGACCAGCGACTTTGTACTATGTGATTTTGTCGCTCCACTCAAGACAATGCGCGAAATTTTCAATGCCGACTATTTAATCTGGATGAATACTATATCGCATGGAAGATTTGCAGACACCAATTCAATTTTCGAGCCTCCGGCAAATTTTGACTTCAGAATAGATACATGGAACTCCACTGATTCTGCAAATCATATCATTCGAGAAATCTCTGCACGAGGATGGATGTAATCTCCAGCCGCACAAGTCGAACTGGCATCCGACAACAGGCGTCCCGGCATGCGAAGCTTATCAAACCTGCCGCACCCAACCCTGCCACTCTGCAATCAATTGCTTTCGCATAACAGGTTCTTTGGCTATTTTCATTAATTTCAGCACAAGACCGCAGGTCTCAAATGAAAAGACCTTTTCAATATTGAATCCACTCATGGTATTTTCCGGAAGCTTAAGCGCGCTCTTATTTTTATTCATGCCGTTACGATCATTCAAATCCTGAAATATTTTTTGCGCACTGATTGAGAGAACCAGCTTACCGTCTTCTTCTGCGAACAATTCATCAACAACATCAAGCACCCCGTCCGGAAAAGCACCCACCCGGTTTCGAATAAATAGTTTTAAGAGGGTATTCGAGGTGAGCCTTTCATTAATTTTATTTATTTCAGCCGGGACTTCCATTTTTCCGCTATCTACGCCAATCACCTTGCAAAAGTCGGATACTGTATTGTTGTCTACCAGATCCTCGTAATCCCGAAACACAATTTCCAATCCTTTTAATGGCTGGAGCGTTTTTGCAATTTCTGCATAGTTAAATAGGAATTGCCAATCCTTGTATTCAATTTTATGGGTGGATGCAACTCGTCGCGCAAACGCATAGAACTCATCCCCTAAACCCCACTTAAGCAACTCAAAATACAGAGATTGAAGATAGTCAACCTGACTTCTGATATAAATTACAATGCATACTTCGGCATTATTCTGTAGAAAATTGTTGCTAATTTTCTGCATTCTGTGAGGATGAAGCAAAGATGACTCGAAATCTTCGCTCGACAATATAATATTGTCTTCTTTGACACCCTCAATTTCCTTTAGCAATGCCCGGATATCGCCATATTCCGGCCTGAACCGTCGATCGCGAGAAAGTTGCCAGGCAATATTGTGATGCCCATGGTATTTTGCAGGAATTCCACTGTTTGGGTAACAAAATCCCTGTTGTTGCAAAGCATTTCTATTGCTATTGAGTGCGAACTGCAGCGCAGTAGTTCCAGTTTTATGAAGTCCAGCGTGTATGAATATTTTTTTCATCCGTACTCTCGCGAATAATGGGTCTGTTGCATCACCTTGACATGGTAGCGAGCAAGGTATCCGTAGTTTGGCGGTGCTTACTCCACCGTGACCGACTTCGCCAAATTCCGAGGCTTGTCCACATCCGTTCCCCGCGCGCAGGCGGTGTGGTAGGCCAGCAGTTGCAAGGGCACGACGTGCAGGATGGGTGACAGCAGCCCGTAGTGTTCGGGCATGCGAATGACATGGATGCCTTCGCTGCTCTCAATGTGCGTGTCCGCGTCCGCCAGCACAAACAGCACACCGCCACGCGCGCGCACCTCGTGCATATTGCTTTTGAGCTTTTCTAAGAGCGCGTCATTGGGTGCCACGGTGACCACCGGCATGGCGCTGGTCACCAGCGCCAGCGGGCCGTGCTTGAGCTCGCCGGCGGCATAGGCCTCGGCGTGGATGTAGGTGATTTCTTTGAGCTTGAGCGCGCCTTCCAGGGCGATGGGGTAATGCGTGCCCCGGCCCAAGAAGAGTGCGTTTTCTTTGGATGCAAAGTCTTGCGCCCAGGCTATCACTTGCGGCTCCAAGGCCAGCACTGCCTGCAAGGCCGCAGGCAAATGGCGCATGGCCTTGAGGTGCGCGGCCTCGTCCGCGTCGCTGAGCAAACCTTTGGTTTGAGCGAGTGCCAGCGTGAGCAAAAACAAGGCGGCCAGCTGGGTGGTAAAGGCCTTGGTGGACGCCACACCAATCTCGGTGCCTGCGCGGGTCACGTAGGCTAATCCGCATTCGCGCACCATGGCAGACGTGCCTACATTGCAAATCGTGAGCGTGTTCTGC
>CAIWRE010000167.1 GCA_903914985.1 uncultured beta proteobacterium
GCCTTGTTTTTCATGCTGCGGGGTTCAAGCACCGGTCCGCGCCAATCGCGGCGCATGGCGCGAGCGCTCGCACTGCGTGTCGGGGTCTCGATTTTGCTGTTTGCCGGAATTCTGTTGTCATGGAAGCTGGGCCTGATTCACCCGACTGGCATCCCTTCAGGAACTTAAGAAGCGTATACCCAACACGTCCAATGAAAAAGGCACCACAAGGTGCCTTTTTTCTTTCGCGAGGCGCCGTTTACATCCAGTAAACCAAAATGTACAGACCCAGCCACACCACGTCCACAAAGTGCCAGTACCAGGCAGCACCTTCAAAACCGAAATGGCGGTCCGCCGAGAAATGGCCATTTTGCAAACGCAAAGTCGTCGCCAGCAACATCAGCATACCCACGAACACGTGAAAGCCGTGAAAGCCCGTCAGCATGAAAAAGGTCGATCCGTAAATTCCGGAGCTGAGCTTGAGGTTGTACTCTGTGTAAGCGTGGTAGTACTCATATCCCTGCACAAACAGGAAGGTCACACCCAACAGCACGGTCAGCCACATGAATGCGACGGTCTTGCTGCGGTTGCTGTCCAACAAAGCGTGGTGCGCAATGGTCAAGGTGACGCCGGAAGTCAGCAGCAAAGCGGTATTTATGGTTGGCAGCCAAAACGGGCCCATGGTGGTGAATGGCTCCACGATGCCGGCCGGCGAACCCGTCACACCAGCTGCCAAACTGGGCCATACCGCCTTGAAGTCGGGCCACAAAAGCGCGTTGTCCAGGCTGCCCAGCGCAGGCACGGAATGGGCACGACCCCACCACAATGCACTGAAAAACGCGCCGAAAAACATCACTTCCGAGAAAATAAACCAGCTCATGCTCCAGCGGAAGGACAAGTCGATCTTGCGACCATACTGACCACCTTCGCTCTCGGCAATGGCATCGCCAAACCACTGGTACAAGACACCGAGCCAAAAAGCCAAACCAAATGCCAGAGCGTATTTACCCCATTCAGCGCCATTGATCCACTGGCTGGCACCCATGATCACAAACAGCAGGCCGAAAGCAGCCATCGCTGGATGACGTGACGGTCCCGGGACAAAGTAGTACGGTGTGGTTCCGTGTGCGCTTGTACTCATTTCAACTCCATTTTTCCGAATACGTTTCTAAACCTCTTCAGCACCGCACAGGCAGCGCTTTATTTTCCAACGACCCATGTAGCCAAACCAATCAACCCAACCACTAGCAGCAATCCGCCAATCAACCCGACGGCCACGACATGCATAGGATTGACCTTCGCCAAATCTTCTTCATAGCCTGCTCGGCTGCGAATGCCCAGAAACGACCAGGCAACCAACTTCACGCTACGCAGAAAAGACGACGTTGGCACTTGATGTTTTTCCTGCCCCATCATGTACCGCTCAATGCCACACTTCCCGTTTGCAATTGCGCAACAGGTGCGGCAGGCGTCTGACCACCCACCTCAAAAAAAGTGTACGACAGCGTGATCGTGCGCACGTCTTTGGACAGCTTCGGGTCGATCACAAATGCAACGGGCCAGGACTTTTTCTCGCCAGGCTCCAGCGTGTACTGGTTAAAGCAAAAGCATTCCACCTTGTTGAAATGGGCGGCCGCCTGCTGGGGTGCATAGCTTGGAATGGCTTGCGCAGACATGCGGCGGTTTTGCACGTTTTGAAACTCGTACATCACCGTGGTCAACTCACCGGGGTGCACCTGAACCGAGCGCTGGGCCGGTTTGAAATCCCAAGGGCCGTTGGCATTCGCATCAAATTCCACCGTGATCGTGCGTGACGCATCAATCTGCGTGTTTTGCGCCGCCACCGGCTTTGCACCAGCCACCACCTGCTCATTCAAGGCCAACACATTGAGGCCCGTCATTTCACAAATCGCACGATATAGCGGCACCAGCGCATAGCCAAAGGCGAACATCATGCTGACCACCACGGCCAACTTGCCCACCATTTGGAAATTTGCGCGCTGAAGATTCATGGCGGAATCAGACGCCCAGCACAGCCAGCTTGAACACAAATCCGCCGCAAAACGCAATTGCCACTGACACCAGAATCAGCGCGAGCTTGAGATTTGACTTCTTTTGTGCAGGCGTCGTCATAGAGATCCTAAAGTCACAAGCCGTTACGGCTTAGCCAATCACCTTGTTGGCAGCAGCATTCAACTTGGGAGGCGTCTCAAAGGTATGGAAAGGCGCTGGCGAGGGAACTTCCCACTCCAGACCTTCGGCCGATTCCCAGGGGCTTTGGGCGGCTTTCGCACCCTGGCCGCGCATGGTGGGAAGCACCACAAACAAGAAGAAGTAAACCTGTGCAAAACCGAAGGCAAAGCCACCGACTGTCGCGATCGCATTGAAGTCCGCGAACTGCATGGGGTAGTCGGCATAGCGGCGAGGCATACCGGCCAGACCCAAGAAGTGCATGGGGAAGAAGGTCACGTTGAACGCGATCAGCGACCACCAGAAGTGGATCTTGCCGCGTGTTTCGTTGTACATCACGCCAGTCCACTTGGGGCTCCAGTAGTAATAACCGGCAAACATGGCATACAAAGAGCCCGCCACCAGCACATAGTGGAAGTGAGCGACCACGTAGTAGGTGTCATGAATTTGGATGTCGATGGGCGCCATGGCCAGAATCAGACCGGTGAAGCCACCCATCGTGAACACGAAGATAAAGCCCACTGCGAACAGCATAGGCGTCTCAAACGTCATGGACCCTTGCCACATGGTGGCGATCCAGTTGAATATCTTCACCGCAGTAGGCACTGCGATCAACATCGTGGCGTACATGAAGAACAACTGTCCGGTGACCGGCATGCCCGACGTGAACATGTGGTGGGCCCACACGATGAACGACAGAATCGCGATGCTGGAGGTTGCGTACACCATGGACGCGTAGCCGAACAGCTTCTTGCGGGCAAAGGTGGGAACCACGTGACTGATGATGCCGAAGGCCGGCAAAATCATGATGTACACCTCGGGGTGTCCGAAGAACCAGAAAATGTGCTGGTACATCACGGGGTCACCGCCACCGGCGGGGTTGAAGAAGCTGGTGCCGAAGTGGCGGTCCGTCAGCGTCATGGTGATGGCACCTGCCAACACGGGCATCACCGCAATCAGCAAGTAGGCAGTGATCAACCAGGTCCAGGCGAACATGGGCATCTTCATCAGGGTCATGCCAGGCGCGCGCATGTTCAAGATGGTGACGATGATGTTGATCGAACCCATGATGGACGAAGCGCCCAAAATGTGCAGCGCAAAAATACCGGCGTCCATGCTGGGGCCCATTTGCAGGGTCAGCGGGGCATACAGCGTCCAGCCCGCGGCAGGTGCGCCACCCGGCATGAAGAACGAGCTCACGATCATCAGCGCCGCAGGAATCATCAGCCAGAAGCTGAAGTTGTTCATACGGGCAAACGCCATGTCAGACGCGCCGATTTGCAGCGGGATCATCCAGTTTGCAAAGCCCACAAAGGCCGGCATGATGGCGCCAAACACCATGATCAGTCCATGCATGGTGGTGAGCTGGTTGAACAACTCAGGGTTGACCAGTTGCAGACCCGGCTGGAACAATTCAGCACGGATGACGAGCGCCAAAACACCGCCAATCATCAGCATCGCGAAAGCGAAGAGCAAATACAGTGTGCCGATGTCTTTGTGGTTGGTGGCAAACACCCAACGGCGCCATCCGGTGGGAGCGTGGTGATCGTGGTCGTCGTGGTGTGCATGACCGTGATCATGGTGGTCTAAAACAGCGCTCATACGAACTTCCTTTTCACTTTTCTTAAATCAATTTGCAAGCCACGGCCAGGGCGCTTTATTTGCGCAAGGCAGCCACATCCGAGGGCTGCACGATCTGTCCGGTCTTGTTGGACCAATGGTTTTTGGTGAAGCTGATCACTGCAGCAATATCCGTGTTGCTCAGTGCTTTCCACGCAGGCATCGCGCCATTGTTTTGACCGTTCAGCAAAACCATGATCTGTTTGGACTTGTCGGCATCCAGCACCACTGCAGCGGCGTCCAAAGGCTTTACCGCACCGCCGCCTTTGCCATTGGCCTGGTGGCATGCCACGCAGTTTTGGGCATAGACCTTCTCACCGCGCTTGGTGATGTCGTCCAAGGTCCACACCTTGGTTGGGTCGTCCGCCAAAGCGGCCATTTTCTTTTGCTCAGTGGAAACCCACTTGGTGTAATCCTCCGCCGACACGACTTTGACGTGGATGGGCATGTAGGAATGCTCTTTGCCGCACAGCTGAGAGCACTGGCCGTAATAGTCACCGATTTTTTCAGCGCGGAACCAGGTGTCACGCACAAACCCGGGAATGGCAGCTTGCTGAATCCCGAACGCCGGCACCATGAAGGCGTGAATCACGTCATTGGCGGTGGTAATCAGGCGAACCTTCTGATCCACAGGGACCACAAGAGGGTTGTCAACTTTGAGCAAGTAGTTGTCAACGTCTTCGCCCTTCTTGGGGCCGCCGTTGTTGGACATTTCGCGTTGAGCCGCATCGATGGTGGACAAAAAGCCGATGCCTTCGCCTTCGCCTTTGAGGTAGTCATAACCCCATTTCCACTGCATGCCGGTGACCTTGATGGTCAAATCGGCATTGGTCGTGTCTTTCATGGCCACCACGGACTTGGTCGCAGGCAGCGCCATCAAAATCACGATGACGAAAGGAATCACTGTCCAAATAATTTCCACCGTCACCGACTCATGGAAGGTAGCCGCTTTGTGGCCCACCGATTTGCGATGCTTCCAGATGGAATAGAACATGACGCTGAACACAGCGACGAAGATCACTGCACACAAAATAAGCATGAACCAGTGCAGCCATTGCTGATCCCGTGCGACAGAGGTGACGGGCGGGTACAAATTCAGCTGGTTGACGGCAGGGCCACCGGGCAAGTCGTTAACCGCATGCGCCAAATTGATACCGGCGCTGGCAAACCACAGGGTGGCGATGGCCAACATTGAAGCCAGATTTTTCCAAATGCTCTTCATCGTATTCACTTTCAATGCCTCAAAGTATGCAAACCCAGTAACAAAAGCCGTCTGAACCTTAGCCAATGATTGTAGCCCAACGGGTTTGCCAGATTGCCCCTTGTGCCTTGAGCCGAGCAGCCTAGAAAGGCTATGCGGACGACTCATCAGGGCCCGTGCGGCTGTTTTTTCGCAATGCGGTACGGAAGTCATCCAAGGACACGCTGGTTTGCGGCCGCACATCGATGCGAGGATGCGGTTTGAAGGCGTGGCCATAAATAATTTCAAATTGCAGTCGCAGTCGCCCGGCGTTTTCAGGGTCTGCCAAACGCCGCGTGATGCCGGCCTGCAAATCCGCATGCCAACGGCGGCCACGCAGTCCGGCAAAACGCTGTCCATGCAAATTGCGCCCCAGCCCGCGTAGTTCTGACAACAGATGGGTGGCGGACGAAAAAGTCAGCGTAATGCGCTCCATGTCCATCACCGGCTCAGCAAAACCAGCTTGCACCAGCATGTCTCCCCAATCGTGCATGTCGGTGAACTCGTGGGAGGGTGCAGGCCAGCCCAACTCGGCGTACAAAGAACGCAACTCGCGCAGAGTGTCTGGTCCAAAACAGGAAAACATCAGAAATCCATCAGATTCCAACAGGCTGTGCCAGCGCGCGATTAGCGACTGCGGATCTGCGGCCATGTGCAAAGCCATATTCGCCCACAGCATCTGAACGGGCGACTCGGGTGTCTCAAAGTGCAAAGCTAGACCGCGCCAGCGGCGCACATCCCACCAGGGCGCAGACATGGCACGACGCACGGTTGACACGGCCTGTTGCGGACTTTGAGCAACAAAACACTCGGACTGCGGGTAGCGTTTTGCCAGCTGGGCGTGTATGTCCAAGCCGCCACGCAGCGGCTCCCAATGCATCCAGCGCTCGGGTTTTTTGACAATCCATTGGAGCCGCTCCTCCATCCGACGGGCGACTTCTTCGTGCAACCACGGGGAGGATGCCGTGGAGGCCGCGGCAGCCAAATTTTCCCAGCGCGCGGCAGCAATGGCGTCGATGGTGGGTGGGCGCTGAGGGGGAAGTGGGGGCATAGAAAGCGTCCGCAATCAATGCGGTAGGCGAGGCAAAGCGCAGTATATTGGCTGCATGCCATGGCCTTGGTTTCAACAGCTTGCCCTGCGCCTGCCCAGCCAGTGCGCTGTTTGCCATGCCTGGCCAAGTGCCCCGGCGTGCGAGGCCTGTGTGCAGCTGTTCGCACAACCCTGTGCCCGTTGTCGTCGCTGTGCCCTGCCGGTTTCTGCGGGTCAAACACTGTGCGGTGTTTGCGTCACTACAGACAGCACCTTGGATGCCGCGCTGGCGGCAGTGCCCTATGCCTATCCCTGGTCCGGCTTGGTGCTGGAGTTCAAGTTTGCCCAGCATCCCGGCTGGGCGCGCAGCATGGCACTCTTGATGCGCAGCGCGCCGTGGGTCGAGCCTGCGCTGGAGTCTGCCGACCTGGTGCTACCCATGCCACTGTCTTGCGAACGCCTGCAAGAGCGGGGGTTCAACCAGGCCTTGTTGCTGGCCAGGGCCTTGATTCCCCGAAAAACTGAGGCACACCTGCTGCTGCGAATTCGCGATACGCCACCGCAGAGCAGTCTGTCACGCGCAGCCCGGCTGCAAAACGTACAAAAAGCATTTGCGCTGGAGCCCCTGCACCACGCGGCGGTGCTTGGTAAGCGTATCGTGCTGGTGGATGACGTCATGACCAGCGGCGCGTCCTTGAGTGCGGCGGCGCAATGCTTGCGAAACGCGGGCGCGGCGCATATCACGGCACTGGTATTTGCCCGGGCCGAGCGCGCCGCGTGAACGCCCCCGTGGGGTTTACCGGGCGGCGACAATCGACCCATGTTTCACATTGTTTTGGTCGAACCCGAAATCCCGCCCAACACGGGCAACGTCATCCGCCTGGCCGCCAACACTGGCTGCAACTTGCACCTGGTAGAGCCGCTGGGCTTTTCGATGGACGACAAGCACATGCGACGCGCCGGTTTGGATTACCACGAATACGCCACACTGCAACGGCACGCGAGCTGGGAGGCATTTCTTGAAACCGCGTGCCCCAACCCGCAGCGGATGTTCACGCTCACCACGCGGGGCACCCGCAGCCCCTACGAATCATCTTTTCTACCCGGCGACTGGTTGGTATTTGGCTCGGAGACCAAGGGCATTTCGGACGCGGTGCGCTCCTCGTTTGGACCAGGCCAAAGCCTGAAACTGCCGATGCTGCCCGGTCAGCGCAGTTTGAATCTGTCCAATGCAGTGGCAGTCACCGTGTTTGAGGCCTGGCGGCAAAACGGTTTTGCCGCCGCTGCCTCCTCTACCAAACCTCAGGCGTAGAGCCGGGAGATCGATTCGGCGATGCACACCGGTTTGGCTACACCTTCGCGCTCGGTAGTGACTTCCCAGGTCAATTGAAAGCCATTGTTCTCAATGGCCTCGGCTTTGTTCAAAGTGAGGCTGGCGCGCAAACGGCTGCCCACCGGCACCGGCCCCATAAAGCGCACCCGGTTGAGACCGTAGTTCACGCCCATGCGCACATCGCCAATGTGCAAGGCTGAATCAAAAAATTTCGGAATCAAGGACAAAGTGAGAAATCCATGGGCAATCGGCGCACCGAAGGGGCCGGCTTTGGCGCGCTCCACGTCCACATGGATCCATTGGTGGTCGCCGGTGGCTTCGGCAAACTGGTTGACCGCTTCCTGGGTGACAGTGATCCAATCGCTGATGGCTACGGGCTGCCCGACCATACCGGCCAGTTCTTGCAAGGTGTTGATGGTTTTCATGAAGGGGGAGCTTGTTGAAGGTTGGGAAAAGGGAAAGTTTGCGGCTCAGAGCGCCAGCGAAAGCCATTGGCAAATCGGCTGCCACTGCTCCAAATCGCGCTCTGTACGGCTGGTATGCACATCAAAAACCGTCAGCCCACCGACCGCCAGATGCACATAGTTCTGGGTGTCGCGCAAGGTGCCGACCAGGGGCAGGTCCAAGCCGCTGACGAAATTGCTGAACTGCTCCGCCGCCAAGGTCCGTTCGTCCACGCGCATTCCAACAATGCCTACGTCCAGACGGTCCGCATGGCGGCTTTTGGCCAGTGTGTCCAAGAAATCCCGGGTGGCGTACATGTCAAAAATACTGGCTTGTAGCGGCACCACCACTTTGTCGGCCATTTTCAGCACATCCTTGAGCGCCCTGCCGCTCAGGCCTGCCGGGGTGTCGAGCACCACATGACCAGCCTCCTTTGGCGGCTTGACCAATTCATCGGGATACACATTCCATTCAGCAATGGGGTGCGCATTGGCAGGTCGCAAGCTGAGCCACAGGCTGGAAGATTTCTGCGGATCCGCGTCGCCCAGACGCACAGCATGGCCCTGCGCAGCGAGGTAGCCCGCGATATTGGTGGACAAGGTGGATTTACCTGCACCGCCCTTGGGGTTGATGACAACGATGAGACTCATGGCGCGCTCCTGAATTGCAAATGAGACATGGCCTGCATTATGGAATGCTGCAGCGTCAGGCCAAACCGTCCCAGAGCAGTTTCACGCCGGTGAGCAGCATTCCCGCGTACAAAAACCGGTAAAACAACACCTGGCTGATACGCCGCGCCAGCCACACGCCCGTCCACACACCCACCGGAGCCAGCGGCAACAGCACCAGAGAAGTGCTCATGTTGCGAATGTCCAGCAAGCCCAGCCAGGCATAGGGAATCCATTTGCACAGGTTCACCACGAAGAAGAAAAACGCCATGGTGGCTGTGAATTTCACGGGGCTCAAACGCAAGCCGATGATATAGGCATTGATGGGCGGCCCGCCTGCATGGGCAATGAAACTGGTAAATCCGGAGGTCGTGGCCAAAACAGCTCCCAGCCAGGCCGGAGGCGGTGCACTGCCCGCTTTCGGTGGGAACAACAGCCGTTGGGCCAAAAACAGGAGCGTGAAGCCACCCACGATCGCAGCAACCGCTTGGGCCTGAAGCATTTTGAAAAGCAGCGCACCGATGCCAATGCCCAGCACCCCAAACGGCAATATTTGCCGCACCAAGGGCAGGTCAAAGTCTTTGCGGTAGGCAGCCATGCCCAGCACGTCCATCACCAACAAGACGGGCATCAAAATGGCGGCGGCCTGCGGAACCGTCACTGAAAGCGCCATCATGGGCACCGCCAAGGACCCAAACCCTGCGCCAAAACCGCTCTTGCTAATGCCCAACAACAGCACCGCAGGAACTGCCACAGCATAGAAAAACGGGTCAGTGATGAGGGGCCAAGCGTCAGTCATGGGGGAAAAGCCCCATGGTAACCTTCCATGAATGTTCAACCCCTCCCAAGCCGACGTTCGCCGCTACTTCTGCGCGGTCTACGCCAAATCGCGCACATCGCAACCCTTGGAAGCGTTGGAAACCATCGCAGCGCAATGGATTGACGAGCACCCGGAGTACCACGCCGATTTGAGTGATGCCGATGCCGCTGTGGCTGCGGTGTACGCCGGCAACGATGGCCGCACCAACCCCTTTTTGCATCTGTCCATGCACCTGTCGATCAGCGAACAGAGCTCTATCGACCAGCCGCGCGGCATCCGCCAAGCCGTGGAGCTGCTCGCGCACAAGCGAAACTCGCTGCACCGTGCGCACCACGATGCCATGGAATGCCTGGGAAAAATGCTGTGGGAAAGCCAGCGCGCAGGCCGCCCGCCCGATGGAGACGCCTACATCGCCTGCGTTCAACGCCACGCCACGAAAGATTGATGGGCAAACCACCCAAATAGACATAAAAAAACCGCCCGGAGGCGGTTTTTTTGTTCTGAAGCTACAGATCAGCGGAAACGGTTTTGCGGAACCGTTTTCAATTCGCCGGGCAGACCGCCCACGTAATTGGCCAACACTTTGAGTTCCGCGTTGGAAAACTGTTTGGCCACACCGCCCATGATGGCGTTGCCGCGGCCGACTTGCGGGTTTCCTTCTGTTTTATAGGCCTTCAAGGCCACAAGCACGTAGTCGCTGTATTGACCGGCCAGCTTGGGGTAGCTGGGATCGATGGGCTTGCTAAGGCTCTCGCCATGGCAGGAAGTGCAAGCGCCTTTGGCGACCAGCTCAACCGCTTTGGCCGAGCCATCAGCCGCTTTTTCCAGGGGTTTGGCATTGGCGTCCACGCCGCTTTCGGCGTAGAAGGCTGCCAGATCGGCCATATCCTGATCGCTCAAGGTGGTAGCGATGCCGCGCATGGAGGGGTGCTTGCGCTCGCCCTTTTTATAGGCGTTGAGCGCGGAGACGATGTATTTCTCGCCCTGGCCGGAAATCTTGGGAACCTTGTAGATCTCAGGGAAGCTGGCTTGGTAGCCCGCGATGCCGTGGCATCCGATGCACATGGCGTTTTTCTTGGAACCGGCCGCGGCGTCACCCTTGGTATCTTCGGCTTGGGCAGAGAAGACCGTCACAGAAGCGACAAGAACAGCGGTCAGGGAACGAAGCGATAGATTCATTTTGCGCAGACAATCGAAAGGGAATTGGTATAAATTGACTGCGCGGATTATATCGGCCAGTCTGAAGTACTCCCCACAGCCTCCAGTTGCCCAGCGGACAGTGCCTCAAGGCACAACGCGCCGTGTTTTGGAGGGTTTTACCTCGTCTTGTTCGAATGCCTGATCCATGAAATTCAACGGTACAAAAAATTACATTGCCACCCAGGACCTGATGTTGTCGGTGAACGCCGCCGCCACCCTGCAGCGCCCCTTGCTCGTCAAAGGCGAGCCTGGAACCGGAAAAACCATGCTGGCCGAGGAAGTGGCATCGGCCCTGAACCTTCCGCTATTGCAGTGGCACATCAAATCCACCACCAAGGCCCAGCAGGGCCTCTATGAGTACGACGCCGTGAGCCGCCTGCGCGACTCCCAGCTCTCGGACATCGACGGTGGCGAGCGCGTCAAAGATATCCACAACTACATCGTCAAGGGCGTGCTGTGGCAAGCTTTTACCAGCGAGACGCCGGTGGCGCTATTGATCGACGAAATCGACAAGGCCGACATTGAGTTCCCCAACGACTTGCTGCGCGAAATCGACCGCATGGAGTTTTATTGCTACGAAACCCGCGAACTCATCCGCGCTAAGCACCGACCGCTGGTGTTTATTACTTCCAACAACGAAAAAGAGCTGCCCGACGCGTTTTTGCGTCGCTGCTTTTTCCACTACATCAAGTTTCCTGATGCGCCGACCATGCAAAGCATCGTGGATGTGCACTTCCCCGGACTCAAGAAAGAGCTGCTCAGCGCGGCCATGAAAACCTTTTACGAGGTGCGCAACTTGCCGGGTCTCAAGAAAAAGCCGTCGACCAGCGAACTGTTGGACTGGCTCAAACTGCTGCTGGCCGAAGACATCCCCCTGTCGGCACTGCAGTCCAAGGATGAAAAAATGGCAGTGCCGCCGCTGGTGGGCGCGCTATTGAAAAACGAGCAGGACGTCAGCCTGTTCGAAAAACTGATGTTTATGCAGCGCAACAACCGCTGATCTATGAACAAACCCAAAAAACTCGATTTTTTCGCCGTCGGCCTGTCGGACGCCATTGGCTTTTTGGCCGGTGCGCTGTCGGGTTACGGGCTTGGGAAGTTGCTCGGGCTGGACACTTTTGCGCCCGGCTACGGTGCGTCGAGCATCGGTGCGATCTTGCTGGTGGGTTGGGGCGGCGGATTGGGCTTGCAGTTGGCCCGGCGCTGGCAGCAAAGCCGGTCCGGCGACAAATAAGGCAATTTCTTATGGCATTTGTAGAACCCATTACCCTCTCGCAAGGCGGCCTCCGCCTGGTGCCCCTGGCGCTTGAGCACGAAGAGGGACTACGCCAAGCGGCTGCCGATGGCGCGCTGTGGAACATCCGCGTGACCTCGGTGCCCGAGCCGCAGGACACCCGCAAGTACATCGAAGACGCTTTGGCGATGCGCGAGGCGGGCAACCGATTTGCCTTTTGCGTGGTCGACGAAGCCAGTGGCAGAGTGCTGGGCAGCAGCAGCTACCACGACATCCTTCCAGCAGTAAAGCGTCTGGAAATTGGCTACACCTGGTACGCCAAAAGTGTGCAGCGCAGCCATGTGAACACCACTTGCAAACTGCTACTGATGACCCACGCTTTTGAAAGCTTGGGTTGCTACGTGGTCGGTTGGCGCACCGACAACTTCAACTTTGCCTCACAAGCCGCCATTGAACGTTTGGGCGCCCGCAAAGACGGCATCATCCGCGGCCACGCCTTGCGCCGCGACGGCACGATTCGAGACACTGTGATGTACAGCCTGCGCAGTGGCGAGTGGTCCGAAGTGAAAGCGCAGTTGCTGCACAGCCTGTCCAAGCCCCGCTAAACCAACATCACCATGCTGCTCGATTTTTTTTACACGCTGCGAAGCGCCAAACTGCCAGTCTCAGTGAAAGAGTTCCTCACGCTGCTCGAAGCCTTGCAAAAAGGCGTGGTCGGCCCCAACGCGGCTGAACCCACCGACGGTGAAGAGGTGCAGGGCTACAAAGTCGACGACTTCTACTACCTGAGCCGCGCGGCGCTGGTGAAAGACGAGAAGCACTACGATAAGTTCGACCGCGCATTTGCCGCTTACTTCAAAGGCGTCGAGCTGATTGCCGATTTCACC
>CAIWRE010000168.1 GCA_903914985.1 uncultured beta proteobacterium
GACTTCAAGGTTGCGCGTTTGCAAGACGGCGTCAATGACATCAATGACCTGGTCGAAGGCATGATCTTGGAAGGCACGGTGAGCAACGTCGCGGCCTTTGGCGCCTTCATCGACTTGGGTGTGCACCAGGACGGGCTGGTGCATGTGAGCCAACTGGCGCACAAGTTTGTGAGTGACGCGCGCGAGGTGGTCAAGACCGGCGACATCGTCAAAGTGCAGGTGGTGGAGGTGGATGTGGTGCGCAAGCGCATTGGCCTGACCATGAAGCTGGGTGAGGCCCCGCGCCGCGCGGACGATCGCGGGGGCGCTCGCAACAACCGGTTTGAAGGCGCTGATCGCAACCAGCGCATGCCCCATCGCTCCGCTGAGCCGCAGGCGCCCAGCGCCATGGCGTCAGCGTTTTCCAAGCTCCAGGGCTTGCGCAAATAGGGCAGGGCAGCGGTATGCAAGCGCTTCACATCTATGCCGGTCCTCAGGCCCGCGCCCATCTGGCGGCGGACGGGTTGCTGCCCCACCATGTGGGGGTCATTCCGGCGGCGGCGGGGGGGCCTAAGGGCCTGATCTTGGGATCCTTAGACCGGTTTTTGTTCGGACATTGGTTGTCCCAGAGCAGCCAGCCGGTGGACCTGGTCGGTGCGTCCATTGGCGCATGGCGCATGGCCACCGCTTGCTTGGACGCGCCGGTTGCAGCGTTTGAGCGGCTGGAGCACGACTACATCCACCAGCATTACGAGTTGCCAGAAGGGCAAAAGCGCGTACCAGCGCAGCAAGTGAGTGCGCAGTTTGGTGACAATTTGCAGGCATTTTATGGAGGGCGCATCGACGAAGTGCTCATGCATCCGCGCTACCGTCTGCACATCATGACATCGCATGGCAAAAAGCTGCTGGGGCGTGAGCACCCTTGGCGCACGCCGTTGGGCTACGCCGCAGCCTTCCTAAGCAACGCGGTGCAGCGCCGGGCCATGGGAATGTGGCTGGATCGCGTCGTGTTTTCAGCGCAGGGCGCTGCCTTGCCCTTTGGTGATCAGGACTATCCGACCCTGCAATGCCCGCTGATGCAAGACAACTTCATGGGCGCACTGCAAGCCAGTTGCTCCATACCCTTTCTGCTGGAGGCGGTACATGACATCGCGCAGGCGCCGGCAGGGGCCTATTGGGACGGTGGCATTACCGACTACCACCTGCATCTGGATTACCCCGCGGTGGCAAGGCCACAGGCTCCCATCGTGCTGTACCCCCATTTCCAGCGCGCCGTGGTGCCGGGCTGGTTGGACAAAGCCCTCAAACATCGCCACGGCGCGACCGAAAAGCTGTCAAACATGGTGCTTCTGGCGCCCAATCCGGCGTGGCTGCAAACGCTGCCCAATGGCAAATTGCCCGACCGCACCGACTTCACACGCTATGGCAACGATTTGTCCAGCCGTGTGAAGGCCTGGGAAGGCGCGACTGGCGCAGCACAGCAACTGGCCGATGAGTTTGCCGCCTGGTTGGAGCGGCCCGATATGTCGCAGGTGTTGGCGCTTTAGACCGCTTGCGGGGTCCAGAAATACGCCACGGTGCGCAGGCCTGCAACCGTGAGTATCAATGAGCCGAACAAGTGCAACGCTGCGGTGCTCAAAGCCAGCATGTATTTCTGTGAACCGAGCATGGCCACCACTTCCGCTGAAAAACTGGAGAACGTGGTGAGCGCGCCTAAAAAGCCGGTAATCAACAGCAAGCGCCAGGTGGGATCCAATTCCGGCATGGCCTGGAACACGCCAACCGCCACGCCCACGCAATAGCCGCCAATCCAATTGGCCGCCAAGGTGCCCAAGGGCATGCTGGCACCGGGTACCACCATGGGGTTGAGCCACAAACCCAGCTGCCAGCGCGCCAGTGCGCCCAGGCAGGCGCCGATACAGATTGCGAAGACGGACATCATGGGTTTGCTCCTGTTGCGTTCAGGCTTTTGTTGTTATTTGGCCTTGGCGTCTTTTGCCGGAACAAAGGGTGCTCCGTTGACGGTCAGGCCGCCCCCGGACAAATGCTCCGCGCCCTTCGCTTTGAAGCCTTTGACCCGCTTGAGAAAGTCTGCCCAGTCTTTGAATGGGCCTTGCTCACGTGCTTTCAAAATGCGCGCGGTGCTGGACGGCCCCAGCCCCTTGATGCTGTCCAACTCGGCCTCGGTGGCGTCGTTGAGTTCGGTGGACGCCATGCACACGCTGCTCAGTGTGAGGGCAAGTGCTGCTAAACCCGGCAAACGCAGACGGTTCAAGGTACGCATTGCGAACTCCGTGCAAAAGGTGGTTTCAGTTGCGTGCAGCCATCCACTGCACATACTGGCCGACGCCTGTGGCCACATCCGCAAACGCGTGGTCGCAGCCGCTGGCGCGCAGGGCTGTGAGGTCAGCCTGGGTGTAGCACTGGTACTTGCCACGCAGCGCGTCGGGGAAGGCGATGTATTCCACCAGGCCCATACCGACCATGGTTTCCAACGCCAGGGCCGCGTGTCCATCCTGCGCACGCAGAGTATTGACTACGGCGCTGGCGACATCGTTAAAGGCCTGCGCCCGTCCGCTGCCAAGGTTGTAAATACCGCTTTGCGAGGGGTGGTCGAAGTACCAGAGGTTGACATCGACCACGTCATTGACGAAGACAAAGTCGCGCATTTGGGCGCCGGCCGCATAGCCGCCGTATTCACCAAACAGTTTGACGCGGCCCTCAGCCTTGAACTCGTGGAATTGGTGGTAGGCTACGCTGGCCATGCGACCTTTGTGCTGCTCGTGCGGACCGTAGACATTGAAATAGCGAAAGCCCACGACCTGTGTTTTTGCGCCTTGCAATTGGGGGCCCAGCTCACGGCGCATCACCTGGTCAAACAGCAATTTGGAATAGCCATAGACATTCAGCGGTGCTTCAAACGCGGGGTCTTCTTTGAATGTGCTGGAGCCACCATAAGTGGCGGCTGACGAGGCGTACAGCAATCGCGTTCCCTGCGCTTGCGCCGCAAGAAACAACTGCTTGGACGTCTCGAAGTTGTTCTGCATCATGTACTTGCCGTTCTGCTCCATGGTGTCGCTGCATGCACCCTCATGGAACACCGCCTCCACATGGCCGTAACTCCGCGCTGCAAAGGCGTCGTAAAACGTGTCGGCGTCCACGTAGTCGGCAATTTTTAAGTCCACCAGGTTGCGAAACTTGTCGCCCTGGGTGAGCTCGTCCACCGCAATGATGTCATCAATACCACGCGCGTTGAGCCCGGCAATGATGCGGCTGCCAATAAAGCCGGCAGCGCCGGTGACCACGATGCGCGTCATGCAAACAACTCCTGGTAGGACACCGTCGCGGTGCCAAACTTGCCGACCACAATGCCCCCGGCCCGGTTGGCCCAGGGCAAGGCTTGGCGCAGGGTCAGGCCCGCGCCCAGCAGCGACGCCATGGTCGCAATCACTGTGTCGCCTGCCCCGGTCACATCAAACACCTCGCGTGCCTGCGCGCTCACATGCAGCTCGCCTTGTTCATCGAACAGAGTCATGCCTTCCTCACTGCGGGTCACCAGGACAGCGTCCAATTGCAAGCGCTCTCGCAAGGCGTGGGCTTTGGTGCGCAGCTCCTCTTCGCTGCTCCACGGGCCGACCACGTCCTGCATTTCCGAGCGGTTGGGGGTGATGACCGTGGCGTGGGCGTACTGCGCGTAGTCCTTGCCCTTGGGGTCAATGAGAATGGGTTTTCCTGCGGCGCGGGCTTTGGCAATCATGTCGCCTACTTGCGCGAGGCTGCCTTTGCCGTAGTCTGAAAAAATCACCGCATCCTGGCTCTCCAGCAGTGCGGAGAAACGTGCCGTCTGGTCCGCCAACACCCGGTTTTTCGGGGTGTTCTCAAAGTCCAGGCGCAGCAACTGCTGTTGGCGCCCGATGACGCGCAGCTTGACGGTGGTCTTGAGTTCAGCATCCCGTCCGAAATGGGTTTGAATACCGGTCTTGGCCAGCAGCGCCTCTAAGTGCTTGCTGGCCTCGTCATCGCCTACGACGGCTAACAAGGCCGCTTGTGCGCCGAGCGCGGCAATATTGCCCGCCACGTTGGCAGCACCGCCGCCACGTTCTTCTTCCCGGGTGACGCGCACCACGGGCACCGGAGCTTCCGGAGAAATGCGGTCCACGGCGCCGTACCAGTAGCGGTCCAGCATGACGTCGCCCACAACCAGCACACGGGAGGCTGCGAGGTGTTGGGCGTTGACGGGGGCAGGGTGATGGTCGGTCATGGAGGTGTCAATCAACAAATATCAGGCTCAAAGTTCTTCGACGCGGCGCGGTGGGTAGCTGTCCCAGGCTTGGCAACCCGGGCAATGCCAGAAATGCTGCTGGGCTTCAAAGCCGCATGCGGCACAGCGGTAGCGCTTGAGCGGTTTGACGGCATGGTCCAAGGCACGCTGCACCTGGGGATGAAATTGCTCGTGCTCCAGCTTTTCACCGGCAATCCATTGGGCAGCCGCGACCAGAGAAGGTTGCTTCTCCAGGTGATGCACATACCAGTCCCGTGCGGTGGCCTCCGACGCTGCGCGACCGCGCTCCAGCGCGACGATGGCGTCAAGCACATCCAAGGAGGGCATCTGGGCGTACGCAGCCTTGAGCGGCTCCAGGGCCACGTCCGGCGTTCCGCAGGCCTGGGCGTAGCGGCGCAACGGTTGCGCCATCAATGGTATTGCGGCCGGGGCGGCGGTCATTGCGTCAAGAAGCGTGGCCAAGGCCAGGGAACTTTCGCCCTGGTTGAAATGCAAATGGGCCAAATCAAGCCGCGGGCGCGCCATTTGCGGCGCCAGGGCTATCGCCTGTGCGAGTACCTGCTGTGCCTGGGCGAAGTCGGTAGCGGTGATCAAACTGGCGGCCTGCTCGCACAGGTAATGGGCTCTGCGGCCTGCAAAGCTGCCTTGGTCAGACAACTCCAGTTTGTGGGCGACCTCAGCGGCTTGCAGCCAGTCGCGCGAGCGCTCATAGTTGGCTAGCAGTGCAAGGCGGGCTTCCGCCTCAAAACGGGTGCCCTCCAGCTGAATTAAGGCGGCTTCTGCGCGGTCTAACAGACCGGCCTTGAGGTAGTCCAATGCCAGGCCGTGCTGCGCACGGTGCCGGTCGTCTGTGCTGATGTCGCCCCTCGAGAGCAAATGCTGGTGCACCCGCACCGCGCGCTGGTATTCACCCCGGCGGCGAAACAAATTGCCCAGGGCGAAATGCAGCTCCGAGGTGTCCGGGTCGTTTTGGACGGCTTCAATGAAGGCGTCAATGGCCTGGTCTTGCTGCTCGTTGAGCAAAAAGTTCAAGCCCCGGAAATAGGCTTTGGGCGCTTGCCGGTTTTCCAGGCGCAATTGCCGCACGTCCAACCGAGAGGCCAGCCAGCCCAGCACAAAGGCCACGGGCAGGCCCATCAAAATCAGGGTTGGATCAAAGTCCATGAGGTACCGAACTGTTGGAGGTGTCTGCTGCCGGGGCCGGTTGCAGACCTTGCTGGGCGCGCGACGCCGCGCGGCGCTGGCGCCACCAGCGGGGCACCATGCCCAGCACACCGATCAAAAGGCCGGCCGCAAAGGTCATTAACACCACCAGCACCAAGGGCGCAGTCCACTGGTAGCCAAAAAAGAAACGCACCGTGACGTCGCTCTGGTTATTCAACGCAAAGGCGAACAGGGTGAAAAAAATGGCCGCCTTCAGCAGGTACTGGGCGAGCCAAACAAGAGTTTTCATGGCGTTCCTAGGGGGCTGGCGGATTCTATCGGTCAGCGCACAGGTTAACGCAGGTTTTGCACGCCTTGCACGTCTTGCAATTGGGCGGTCTGGGCATCCACGGCTTCGCGCAATGCCTTGCCGGGTTTGAAGTGCGGCACGCGCCGCTCGGGAATGGCCACGCTCTCGCCGCTGCGGGGATTACGACCCATGCGGGGCGGGCGGTGGTTGACAGAAAAGCTGCCAAAACCCCGGATCTCAATACGCTGGCCGCGCACCAGGGCGTCGTTCATGGCGTCCAAAATGGCCTTGACCGCAAACTCCGCATCCTGGTGCGTGAGTTGGCTGAACCGGTTGGCCAGTGCTTCTACAAGGTCAGAGCGCGTCATGGAAGTGAAAACTCGTGGGAGACAAAAAAACGACCGGTGCGCAAGGCAACCGGCCGTTCCTGGAGGTCAACGAAGCAGGGA
>CAIWRE010000169.1 GCA_903914985.1 uncultured beta proteobacterium
CAGCGTGCAGTGGGCTGGCCCGAACGCGGCTTGGTGACCATTGTCCTCGGGCACACCCTGCTGGGCCTGGCCTATGCCATGGTGGTGGTGCAGTCCCGCCTGCTGGCCTTTGACCGGGCACTGGAGGAGGCGGCCATGGATTTGGGCGCGAGGCCACTCCAGGTGTTTTTTCTGGTCACTTTGCCCAATATTGCACAAGCCATCGTGGCAGCGTTTTTGCTCTCATTCACGCTGTCTTTCGATGACGTGGTGATTTCCGAATTTTTGTCCGGCCCCGGGGTCAATACCCTGCCGCAGGTGATTTTTGGCTATGCCCGCCGCGGGATCAACCCCACGATTTATGCTGCTGCCAGTCTTTTGATTGCAGTGGTCAGCATCGGCGTGATTGCTTACAGCGTAGGGGTTGCGCGGGATGCGCGAAGGCGTGTACGTGATGCCCGGATTGCGGTTCAGGCGGCCTGAAGTGGTGCCAAAGGAGTAAGTTGGCATAGGGATTGCGTGGATGCCGAACGTGACCCGAATCGCTTAGGATGTAGGCGCTGTCCGCGCGCTGTTTTAGTGCGGTTTTGAAATTCTTTTTGTCTGCATCGTTTTCTCAGGAGATGAAATTGACCACCACCCACCCCTTCAAGCGCTGGCGCGAAATCCTCGGTACCCTGGCAACAGGGCTGATTCTTGTTTCGGGCGCGGGCCCTGCCGTGGCCGATGAGGAGAAAGTCCTCAATATCTACAACTGGTCGGATTACATTGCCGACGACACCATTGCCAATTTCGAAAAAGAAACCGGCATCAAGGTGCGCTACGACACCTACGACAACAACGAGATCTTGCATGCCAAGTTGGTGGCCGGCAAAACGGGCTACGACATCGTCGTGCCATCCTCCACGTTCGCACCCTTGCAAATTGGCGGTGGATTGTTGGCCAAACTGGACAAGAACCTGCTCCCGAACTTGAAGAATTACGACCCCGCGGTTCAGGCGCAAATCGCGACCATCGATCCCGGCAACCAGCATCTGGTCAACTGGCTTTGGGGCTACACCACCATTGGCATCAACACCGCCAAGGTGAAGGCCGCATTGGGTAGCGAACCGATGCCGGACAATGTTTGGGAATTGTTTTTCAATCCCAAGTACATCAGCAAACTCAAATCCTGTGGCGTGTCCACCTTGGACGCGGGCAGCGAAGTGTTGCCTGCAGCGTTGGATTACTTGCACAAGGATCCCTTCAGCAAAAATCCGGGTGACTACCAGGAGGCTTCGGCCTTGCTGAAGTCCATCCGTCCTTATGTCACTTTGTTCAGCTCGTCGGGTTATATCAATGACATGGCCAGTGGCTCAATTTGCCTGGCATTGGGTTGGAATGGCGACATCAACATCGCCCGTGCCCGCGCCATTGAGGGAAAAACCGGGCAGGACATCAAGGCATTTGTGCCCAAAGATGGTGCAATTCTGTTCTTTGACATGATGGCGATTCCTGCGGATGCGGCGCACCCCAAGAATGCACATCTGTTTATGAACTACATCATGCGCCCCGAAGTGCAGGCGGCCATCACCAACAAAGTGAAGTACGCCAACATCAATGTGGCTTCGAAAAAGCTGATCAGCGCAGAAATTGCCAACAATCCGTCGTCCTACCCCAGCGTGGCGGAAATGGCAACCATGATTCCGCCTAAAGCCTTGTCCAACGACATCCGCCGCCTGGAAAGCCGTGCGCATACTGCGTTTAAGACTGGTTTGTAAATACAGTCACCTGTTAGGCCTTGTGTGAGCACCTTGAACAACGCAACGACTCCGGCAAAGTCCGGTGGCAAGCCCTTTTTGCAAATCAACCGCGTCGTCAAGAAGTTTGATGATGTGTTCGCGGTGGATGAAGTGTCTCTGGATATCCAGCAGGGCGAAATTTTCGCTTTGCTGGGTTCTTCCGGATGCGGAAAATCCACGCTTTTGCGCATGCTGGCGGGTTTTGAAACGCCGACCTCAGGGCAAATTCTTCTGGCTGGTCAGGATATTGTCGGTTTGGCTCCTTACGAGCGCCCCATCAACATGATGTTCCAGAGCTATGCCTTGTTTCCGCACCTCACGGTGTGGGACAACATTGCGTTCGGTTTGCACCGCGATGGCATGCCCAAAGACCAGGTGGCCGAACGGGTTGGGCAAATGCTTGATTTGGTGCAGCTCAAGCAATACGCCAAACGCAAGCCCCATCAACTCTCCGGGGGGCAGCAGCAGCGCGTGGCACTGGCGCGCAGTCTCGCCAAGCGGCCCAAGCTCCTCTTGCTCGATGAGCCCTTGGGCGCACTCGACGCCAAATTGCGCCAGCGTACCCAGCTGGAACTGGATGACATCATTGAGCAGGTAGGGGTGACCTGCGTCATGGTGACGCACGACCAGGAAGAGGCCATGACGATGGCCGACCGGCTGGCGGTCATGAGTGAGGGCGCGATTGTGCAAATGGGAACGCCCGAAAACGTTTATGAGGCGCCTAGCTCCC
>CAIWRE010000170.1 GCA_903914985.1 uncultured beta proteobacterium
CGGCTGCCCTGCGCTTGCGCCAAGGGCGCGGCAGCGGCCAGGCCCAGCGCAAGGCACCACCACAGCAGCGCGGTGCGCGCCAGCTGCTTGGAGGTGCGAAGGGCGTGCAAGAGCGACATAGACCGCAATTATGGCAGCACGGGGCTGCTATCCTGCGGCCATGACAAGCCTGTTCCACCTCGCCATCCACGTTCACGACCTGCAGGCTGCGCGCCAGTTTTATGGCACTGTGCTGGGTTGCACCGAAGGGCGCAGCACCGACACCTGGGTGGACTTTGACTTTTTCGGCCACCAGTTGTCGCTGCACCTGGGCCCGCCTTTTGCCACCACCCGCACCGGCAAAGTGGGCGATGCGCTGGTGCCCATGCCGCACTTCGGTTTGGTGCTGGCACTGCCCGACTGGCAGGCACTGGCACAACGACTTCAGGCGGCGAAAGTGGAGTTTGTGATGGAGCCGCAAATCCGCTTTGCGGGGCAGATCGGCGAGCAGTGGACCATGTTCTTTCTTGATCCGTCTGGCAACCCGATGGAAGTGAAGGGCTTTGCCAATCTGGACACGGTGTACGCGCCATGATGAATTACACCTTTGCCTCGGCCACCATCTTGCTGGTGCTCATTACCGACCCGGTGGGCAATATTCCGGTGTTTGCCAACGCGCTCAAGCACGTGGCACCGCAGCGCCGCGCCAAGGTCATCCTGCGCGAAATCTCGATTGCCTTCCTGTTGCTGCTGACCTTTATGTTTGTAGGCGAGGGCTTTTTGCGGGTCATGAACTTGAGTGACTTGTCGTTGCAAATTGGCGGCGGCGTGATTTTGTTTTTGATTGCGCTGCGCATGGTTTTTCCACCCCCTGCTGCGCAAGAGACCGAGCAGTTGGTTGAACCGCTGATCGTTCCCCTGGCCATACCGGCTATCGCAGGGCCCTCGGCGTTGGCCACGGTGTTGTTGCTGGTGTCGCAGCAGCCCGAACGGCGCATGGAATGGGTAGCCGCCCTGTGCGTGACCATGCTCATCAGTGCCGTGGTGCTGGTGTCGGCCGAGCGCATTCAGCGCCTGATTGGCGACAGGCTGACGACAGCGGTGGAGCGCTTGATGGGCCTGGTGCTGGTGTCTGTGGCTATTGAAATGATGTTGCGCGGGGCCAAGACTTTTGCCTTGCAACTGATGCACCCATGAGCACCCTCAAAACCCAGATCGCCCGCACCTTTGTGCGGCTCTACACCCACCCGGGCTTGCGCCGCTTGCGTCGCGACAGGGAGACGTTGGTGCGCAAGCTCACAGGCCGCCCAGCCGAGGTGCATTACTTCCACCAGACCGATGACCCCTACAGCCACCTGTGCGTGCAAGTGCTGCAAGGCTTGGCCGGGGCCTACGACATCCGTCTCACCCCCCATGTGGTCAATCCGCCCCAGGATTCCGCGGCGCCCGAACGCATGCGACTGGCGCACTGGTCGCTGCGCGATGCCGGTACGCTGGCGCGGGCCTACGGTCTGCAAGCGCCGACGAATGAGGCTGGGAACCTTCTCCCGACAGCGGTGCAAGCCGCCGAGGCGGCATTGACTGCCGCATTGGACAACGGCAACTTCATCGCCCAAGCAGCCGCCCTCAGCGCCGGACTTTGGAGCGGACGTGCGATGCCAACCCAGGGCGCCAGCGCCCAACGGGTGGCCGACTGCAAAGCGCAGGGTGACGCCTTGCGACAGCGCAAAGGCCATTACCTGGGCGGCACCTTTTATTACGGTGGCGAGTGGTATTGGGGCTTGGACCGGCTGCACTACCTGGAGGAGCGACTGCGCGAGGAAGGTCTGTGCCGCCAGAACGCATCAGCGCTCATCGCGCCGGTGCATGAAATCACGCTGACACCGCTGCAGGGTCAGCGCCCTGTGCCGGGCACCACACTGGACTATTTTTGCTCCTTCCGCAGCCCCTACACCTACCTGGCGTTGCCCCGCGCACGTGCCTTGGCAGCGCATTACGGAGCCCAGCTGCGCGTGCGTTTTGTGTTGCCCATGGTCATGCGCGGTCTGCCGGTACCAGTGGAAAAACGCCTGTACATCGTGACCGACGTGGCGCGCGAAGCGCAGCGCCTGGGCCTGCCATTTGGCAATGCGGTCGACCCTGTGGGCAAGCCGGTCGAACGAGGCTACGCGCTGCTGCACCGGGCCATGGAAGCGGGCAAAGGCGTGGAATTTGCCGCCTCGTTTTTGCAAGGCGTGTGGGCCGACGGTATAGATGCAGGCACCGACGCGGGCCTGAACACCATCGCTGCCCGCGCGGGCTTTGACGCAGCGTGGGTGCAGCAAGGCTTGCGCAACACCGAATGGCAGGCAGTGGCTGCAGCCAACCGCGAAGAATTACTGGCGCTGGACTTATGGGGCGTACCCTCGTTCCGCGTGAACGACTTGGCCGGTCACTGGGGCCAAGACCGCCTGTGGGTGATTGAACAGGAACTGCGCAACACCTTGCGGTAACACAGCGGTTTACACCGACTGCGCAATCACTTCCTGCGAAATCGCGCCCAACAGACTGTGGCCGTCACGGCCCTTGACGTCGATTTCCACTTTGTCGCCCACCCGCAAATACGCGGTGCTGGCCTCGCCGTTTTGCAGTTGCTCCATGGCGCGTTTTTCGGCGATGCAGTGGTAGCCCTTGGGCCAGTCGCGCAGCGTCTGCGTGCCTTTTTGTGCGGCCTTGACGAGGGCCGGGCTGCTGACGGTGCCGCTTCCCACCAAGGTTCCGGCCCGCACGGCGCGGTGCTGTGTCAATTGGGCGATGAGCGCTCCGAAAGAATGGGTCATATCAGCACCTGCATCACACAAGCCAACCTTGCGACCGTTCCAACTGGTTTGCAGCGACAGGTTGACGCGGCCTTTGTGCCAGGCTTCGCCCAGCTCGTCAGTGGTCACTGCCACCGGGGCAAAGGCGGTCCCGGCATCGGCGTTGCCCTGTGCGCGCCATTGCGCGCTGTTGGCCAGCAGCAGCAGTCGCACACCTTCGAGTGCGCGCTCCGGCGTGCTGCCTTGCGCAATGTCGCCGGTAGCCACCACCAACTGGGCCGAAAAGTCCAGCTCACCCGCTTCAACGCTACAGACGATGGGTGAATGCGCGCCAAAATGCGCGTCACCTGCGGCGTGGACCATGCGTGGTGTCCGGTCGGCGGGTTCGTCCGCACCGGCCCCCAGCGCCTCGCGCAATACAGCCGCGTGGCTGGCATAGCCATCGCCATGGGCCCACTGGTAAGCACGCGGCAAAGGCGCCATGCACTGCGCGGCATTGAAGGCAAATGCGTGGCGCGCCCGCCCGGCGTTCAACTGGTCGAAC
>CAIWRE010000171.1 GCA_903914985.1 uncultured beta proteobacterium
CCACGCACCATGCCGATGGACCTGCTGGCCAACCGCCCCGATGTGGCCGCCGCCCGTGCCCGGGTTCAAGCCGGTTTGAGCGAGGTGGACGTGGCCAAAGCGCAGTTCTATCCCAACATCAACCTGGTGGCCTTTGCGGGCCTGAACAGCGTCGGCTTTGGCAACATCAGTAGGGCCGGCAGTGAACAGTGGGGCGTGGGCCCGGCCATCCGCTTGCCCATTTTTGACGGCGGGCGCTTGCGCTCGCAGCTCAAAGGCAAGTCGGCTGACGTGGATGTGGCCATCCAGACCTACAACGGGCTGGTGGTGGACGCGGTGCGCGAAGTGGCCGACCAGCTCGCCTCCTTGCAATCGATCGCCCGCCAATCCCAAGAGCAGCAAGCGGCACAGGCCAACGCCAAAACTTTGTACGACATAGCGGCCCAGCGGTTTTCTGCAGGCTTGGGCAACCAGGCACTGGTGCTCAATGCCCAAACCGCGGTGCTGGCCCAGGAACGCCAGGCGATTGAACTGCAAGCCCGCGCCCTGGACGCGCAAGCTCAGTTGTTGCGCGCCACAGGCGGCAGCGTACCGACGGCTGCGCCTTAAGCCCTTCTCATATCCCTATAAAACCCCCCATTACGTCTGACGAGCACACCCCATGAGCACTGCACCCACCACCTCCGCCAACCCTTCAGCCCCCACGGCCAAAGCGCCAGGTTCCCGCCAAAAAGCACTGACCGTGGTCAGCCTGGTCGTCTTGCTGGGCCTGGCCTACGGCGGCTACACCTGGTACGCCGGTCGCCACCAGGAGTCCACCGACAACGCCTATGTGCAGGGCAATGTGATTCAAATCACGCCGCAAATAGGTGGCACCGTCACCGCGATCCTGGCTGATGACACCGACTTTGTGAAAGCGGGCCAGCCACTGGTACAACTGGACCCGGCCGACGCCAAAGTGGCATTGCAACTGGCCCAGGCCAACCTGGCCCAAGCCGTGCGCCAGGTGCGCGGTCTGTATGCCAACAACCAAACCCTGCAAACCCAAATCACCCAGCGCGACACCGATGTGGCCAAGGCCCAAACCGAAGTAGCCCGCGCCACGGACGACCTGGCACGCCGCCAGTCGCTGGTTGGAATGGGTGCCGTGTCCAAAGAAGAGCTGGCCCATGCGCTATCGCAACTGGCGCAGGCGCAAAGCATGCTGGCGGCGGCCAAAGCATCGGTCGGCACTGCGCGCGACCAATTGGGCAGCAACCAAACCTTGACCGACGGCACCCGACTGGAAAACCACCCCAGCGTGGAAGCGGCATCTGCCAAAGTCCGTGAGGCTTACCTGGCACTGCACCGCGCCACCCTGCCCGCCCCTATTGACGGCTACCTGGCCAAGCGCACGGTGCAGCTTGGCCAGCGTGTGGCCGCGGGCACACCGCTGATGTCGGTGATTGCACTCAATACCCTGTGGGTGGACGCCAACTTCAAAGAAGTGCAGCTGCGCAATATCCGCGTGGGCCAGCCCGTGACTTTGACGGCCGATTTGTACGGCAAGCGCGTGGAATACAAAGGCACGGTCGCAGGCTTAGGCGCCGGTACCGGCGCTGCGTTTTCTCTGCTGCCCGCGCAAAACGCGACCGGCAACTGGATCAAGGTCGTGCAGCGTGTGCCCGTGCGCGTGGCACTGGACCCCAAAGAGGTCGCGGCCAACCCGCTGCGCATCGGGCTGTCGATGGAAGCCACTGTGGACGTGACCCAGCAGGACGGCAAAGCGCTGGCAGATGCCCCGCATCCTTCCACCGGTGTGCAAACTGATGTGTACGCGATGCTCGATGAGCAGGCTACCGCCGAAATCAAACGCATCATCGCGGCCAACGCCGGCACGGGCCGCACCGGCACCGCCCCATGAGCGCAAGCACTTCTTCGGCGCAAGACACACCAGTCACCGCGACAGCACCTGCACCTGCACCTGCAGCCGCACGGCCTGCCTATGTACAGTCGCAGCCTTTGCAAGGGTCCGCGCGCTTGTGGGGCACGGTGGCTTTGTCGGCCGCCACCTTCATGAACGTGCTGGACTCCTCCATTGCCAACGTGTCACTGCCCGCGATTGCGGGCGACCTGGGTGTGAGCCCCAACCAGGGCACCTGGGTGGTCACCAGCTTTGGCGTGGCCAACGCGATTGCCGTGCCGCTCACCGGTTGGTTGTCGCAGCGCTTTGGCCAG
>CAIWRE010000172.1 GCA_903914985.1 uncultured beta proteobacterium
ATGAACTCGCCAGCGTGGGTCAGTTCAACGGGCAGGGCGACCACCACAGCCCCAAGCCCTATGTCCGCCAAGCTTTCCGCAAGTACCTCGAATGCGGCATCTTTGCGCATGGCTTTGCACGGGCGTGGTGTGATGACTGCGGACACGACTACTTTGTGGCCTATTCCTGCAAAGGCCGGGGTGTCTGCCCCTCGTGCAACACCCGGCGCATGGTGGAGACGGCGGCGCACCTGACGGATCACGTCTTTCCCCGCCTGCCGGTGCGCCAGTGGGTGCTGTCGGTTCCGAAGCGGCTACGCTACTTTATGCAGCGCGACGGGCCAGTGCTCAACATGGTGCTGCGCATCTTCCTGCGAGTCATTGCGCAAAGCCTATCTGCCAATTGCCCCGGTGCAGCGGACGTGAACAATGCTGCCCTGCACATCGGCGCTGTGGCCTTTATCCACCGGTTCGGCTCCAGCCTGAACGAGCATGTGCACTTCCACGTCTGCGTGGTCGATGGAGTGTTTGAGCAAGTGCCGGGCGAGGGCGATGCCGATGCCCAGGAGGCAGCCATCCCGGCGGGTGTGCTTTTCCACCCGGCCACAGGCGTGGATGCGGATGCCGTGGCGCAGGTGCAAGCTACCTTGCGCAAACGCATCCTGCGCGCCTTCGTGGGCCGGGGCCTGCTGGAGAGCTGTGACGCCAAAGACATGCTGGCCTACCAGCACAGCGGCTTTTCGGTCGATGCCGGGGTGTGCATCGAAGCGCACGACCGCGCTGGCCTGGAGCGGCTGCTGCGCTATTGCGCGCGTCCACCCTTTGCCATGGAACGTCTGCGCAAAGAGGGCGCTGCGCTGGTGTACCGCTGTACAAAACAGCGCAGCGAGCCCACCAGCGACAAGCGCGGTGCCAAGGCAGATGAGCTGACCCTCACGCCACTGGAGCTGATCGACCGCATTGCGGCCCTGGTGCCGCCACCGCGCACCCACCGGCACCGCTACTTTGGTGTGCTGGCACCGAACTCGCCGCACAGGGCTGCGGCGGTGGCGCTGGCGACACTGCCGCAGCCGGCCAAGCAAGTCGTGGTGCAGACCGAGCCAGCCGCCACGGGCGAGGGCGCGCCGGAGGTGGCTCCGCTGGGTCATGCGATCCCACCCACGCCCGAACCTGCGCCACCCAAGCGCGCACCGGCACACTACCTGTGGGCGGTGTTGATCGCCCGTATTTACGAAGTGTTCCCGCTGCTGTGCCCGATGTGCGGTGGTCAGATGCGCCTGATCGCGTTCATTACCGAGGGCACGCAGATCAGGCGGATTCTGGATCACATCGGCGTCGACTCAGAACCTCCGCAAATTTCCCCGGCACGCGGACCGCCGTTGTGGGATGACTGCGATGCGCATGTCGGTGAGGGTATCGAAGTCGAGCCAGGCGGGGATCTGGCGGCACAACCCGCACCCGACTACGAAGTGGACCAGCGCGTCAATTGGTAACTGAGCAAGACGGCGGCATCAATCGCTGCGGGGAGTCGCTGCGTGCGCGCCAGCCCAAAATGCGTATAGCTTCCCAAGCTCTCGCGATTGAGCGACAAGCGAGCGCTCAATCTGCCTTGGTCTGCCTTGGCCGACGTGTTTCGAAGCCAAAGACTCGTGCCATACTTGGCCTCATGCGGTTGAATTTCCTATCCGTGGACGACCCTGTGCAGCAGCTTCTTACCGCTTTTGCATTTGTAGAACGAACTTACAGCTTTAAAGAAGAGTTTTTAAGCAAAGGGCGTGTATATAACCACCCGAAGTTGCGTGTTGGTTTTGTGTCTGGCGACTTGTGTGTGCATGCGGTTGGTTTACTTTTGGCGGAACTGATTGAAGGCATAGAACGCTCCAAGCATGAAGTGGTGGCTTATGACTTTAGTCCTGAAGACGGAACGGCACACAGAGCGCGGCTTAAAAATGCGTTTGACCATGTGCGGCCAATTCATACGCTGACCGACAGACAAGTTGCTGAACAGGTCTTGGAAGATGAAATTGATGTTTTGATAGACCTGCATGGTTTGAGCTCTGGGGCACGTCCAGGCATATTTGCTTTGCATCCGGCGCCAAAGCAAGGAACTTACTTGGGTTTTATTGGCACTACTGGGATGCCTTGGTTTGATTTTGTGATTGCTGACCGGTACGCCTTACCGCCGGAACTTGCGACTTATTTCACAGAAAAACCGCTTTATGTAGAGGGAAGTTTTATTCCCCTCACTCGTGATGAAGCGCCTGCGCGCGAAGCCTCACGCAGCGAGTTTGGTTTGAGTGAGGAGGCGTTTGTGATGGCAGCATTTGGCAATGTTTATAAAATTACGCCTGAGATGTTTGCTACTTGGATGGAGTTGTTAAAAGAAATACCAAGGTC
>CAIWRE010000173.1 GCA_903914985.1 uncultured beta proteobacterium
CGGCCCCGGCGTGGCCACAGCGGACCTGAACCACGTGTTCGAGCGCTTCTGGCGCGCCAGCGAGCTACCGGGCGGTTGCGGCCTGGGCCTGGCCATCGTGGCAGAAATCGCCCAACGCCACGGCGGCAGCGTGCAGGCGCAGGCCGCGGTGCCGCAGGGCTTTTTGGTGCGTCTGACCCTGCCCCTGTAAAGGGCCAAAAGCCGCTGAGGCGAGAACTACAGGCGCACGCCGCTGGTCGGGTGGAACCAGTTGTTGTGGCGACTACTGACGGTCAAGCCGATGTTTTGGCCCACCTGAATTTTGGTGTTGGCCGCTGCGCGCACGGTGATGGCACCTGCCCCGGTTTGCACCACCACATAGGTATCTGCCCCCGTGGGCTCCACCAGGCTGACGGTGCCGCGCCAGGGCGCGTCGTCACTCAGGTGCACATGCTCGGGGCGCTGGCCCAGGGTGACGGCGCCTTGGGTGGGGCCGGGAAGCTCCAACGCGCCACCCGCGAACACGAAACGGGACGCCTCACCCGTGCCGTGCAATTCGCCGGAAATGAAGTTCATGGTGGGCGAACCAATAAAGCCCGCCACATAGGCATTGCTCGGTGTGCGGTAGATTTCGTCAGGTGTGCCGATTTGCTGCAAGACACCGTCTTTCATCACCGCGATGCGGCTGCCCAGGGTCATCGCCTCGATCTGGTCATGCGTCACGTACACGCTGGTAATGCCGGCGATTTGGTGCAGTCGCTTGATCTCGGCGCGCATTTCCACACGCAGCTTGGCATCCAGGTTGGACAGCGGCTCGTCAAACAAAAACAACTGCGGGTCGCGTGCCAAGGCCCGTCCCATGGCCACACGCTGACGCTGCCCACCCGACAGTTGCGCAGGGAGGCGGTCCAGCAAGTGGGAGATTTGCAGCATGGCGGCCACTTCAGCAATACGGGCCTGGCGCTGGGGCTTGGGCACCTTGCGCATTTCCAAAGCGAAGCCGATGTTGTCCGCCACTGTCATGGTCGGGTAAAGCGCATAGCTCTGAAACACCATGGCAATGTCGCGCTGCGCAGGGGCCACGCCCACCACGCTTTTGCCGCCAATGCGCAGGTCGCCTTCAGTGGGTTCTTCCAAACCGGCAATGATGTTCAGCAAAGTGGATTTGCCGCAACCCGAGGGGCCGACCAGAATCAAAAACTCGCCGGGTGCCACATCAATATCGATGCGCTTTAAAACCTCGACCGTCTTGTCGCCCTTGCCGAAGGCCTTGCGAATGCCGGAAATATTCAGAGAAGCTGCCATGGTGTTTATCCTTTCACAGCGCCTGCTGTGAGTCCTTTCACAAAGTATTGGCCGGCCAGCACGTAGACCAGCATGGTGGGCAGGCCGGCGATCATGGCGGCGGCCATGTCGACGTTGTAGCTTTTGACACTGCTCGATGTATTGGCCATGTTGTTCAAGCCTACGGTGATGGGCTTGCTGTCGGCACCGCTGAAGGCCACGCCGAACAGAAAGTCGTTCCAGATATTGGTGAATTGCCAGATCAACGTGACCATGAGAATGGGCGTGGACATGGGCAAGACGATGCGCCAGAAAATGCGCCAGAAGCCCGCGCCGTCCATGC
>CAIWRE010000174.1 GCA_903914985.1 uncultured beta proteobacterium
CTCGGCCTTGTCCATGTCCACCTGACCGGCTTTGGCCGCCATCGCGGCGGGCAGTTTGTCCATCAGGCTGGACAAACCGCCCATTTGTTTCATTTGCTGGATCTGACCTAAAAAGTCATTCAGATCGAAGGCTGCGCCGCTCTTGACCTTGGCCGCGAGCTTTTGCGCCGCTTCCACATTGACGCCCGCGGTAACCTGTTCGACCAGGGCCACGATGTCGCCCATGCCTAAAATGCGTCCGGCATGGCGCTCGGCATCAAATACTTCCAGGCCATCGAGCTTTTCGCTGGTACCGGCAAACTTGATCGGTGCGCCGGTCACCTGGCGTACCGAGAGGGCCGCACCGCCGCGCGAGTCGCCGTCGGTTTTGGTCAGGATGATGCCGGTCAGGGGCAGCGCTTCTTTGAAAGCGCGCGCCGTGTTGATCGCGTCCTGCCCCTGCATCGCGTCCACCACGAACAAGGTCTCAACCGGTTTAAGGGCAGCGTGCAGCGCCTTGATTTCGGCCATCAAGGCCTCGTCAATGGCCAGGCGACCGGCGGTGTCCACCAGCAGCACATCAAAAAAGTGCTTTTTGGCATAGTCCAGCGCTGCCAGGCCGATGTCCACCGGCTTTTGGTCGGGCGAGCTTGGGAACCACTCGGCCCCCGCTTGCGCGGTCACGGTCTTGAGCTGCTCGATGGCGGCGGGGCGGTATACGTCGCCTGAGACCGTGAGCACCTTCTTCTTGCGCTTTTCAATCAAGTGCTTGGCCAGTTTGGCGGTCGTGGTGGTTTTACCGGCGCCTTGCAGACCGGCCATCAAAATGACCGCGGGGGGCTGGGTGGCCAGATTGATGTCGCTGATTCCTTCGCCCATGGTGGCGGCCAACTCGCGGTTGACGATACCCACCAGCACCTGGCCCGGTTGCAGCGAACCCAAGACTTCCTGGCCCAGCGCCTTCTCTTTGACGCGGGCAATAAAGTCCCGCACCACCGGCAGCGCCACATCCGCCTCGAGCAGCGCCATGCGCACCTCGCGCAGCATCTCGGCCACGTTGTCCTCGGTAATGCGCGATTGGCCACGCAGCGTTTTGACCAGGCGTGAAAGTTTGTCGGTTAAGGCGGAGGCCATAGAAATCCAGTGTAGGGAATAGCAATAAGTCGGGCTAGGGGAGCCTTGAGTTTGCGCCTTGCATCTACAACCTGTGCAGACAAAACGCTAAACTGTCATGATGATTTTAGACAGCGCGTCTCCCCTGACCCTCGGCCTGAGCGCCGTGGCTGTTTTTTCTTATGTCTGGCCCGCGCTGCGTGTTGCAAATCATGGCGCGTGGACCGTACGCTTGTGGGTGGCATTGGCCTGGTTGACCCATGGCAGCCTGATTGTTCTGGGTTTTACCGAGACGCCGTCGCGTTTTGGCTTTGCACCGGCACTTTCCGTCACCGCTTGGTTGATTGCCACCAGCTACGCGGTGGAGCGCCAGCTCTACCCACAATTGCCCGCGCGCTGGGCGCTCAGCGCTGTCGGGGCGCTTGCGGTGGTACTTGCTTTGGTCTTTCCAGGCTCGCTCTTGCCGGCAACTGCATCGGTTTGGCTGCCCCTGCATTTGGCCGTTGGAGTGTCTTGTTATGGTTTGTTTGGCGTGGCCGTGGTGCATGCCTGGTTCATGAACCGAGCGGAAACCCGCATGCGCCTAGGTGTAGACACCCAGAGCGGCCTGCCTTTGCTGACTTTGGAGCGACTCACATACCGATTTGTGGCCGCCGGCTTTGTGCTGCTGACCGCCACTTTGGTGGTGGGCTACGGCTTTGGTGACGTGGTGTATGGACATTCCAAAGCCTGGCGTTGGGACCATAAGACGGTGTTTTCACTGTTGTCTTGGATCACGTTTGCCGTCCTGCTGGTGGGGCGTTCGTATTTGGGCTGGCGTGGCAAGCGCGCTGTGACCGTGCTGTACACCGGCTCCGCTTTTCTCTTTTTGGCGTATATCGGCTCGCGCTTTGTCATGGAAGTGGTGTTGGGCCGCGGGACATGAAATACCTGTTGCTGTTGCTGGTGGCCTTGTTGATCCTCTGGCAGTGGCGCGGTTGGCGTGATCGCGATGGCCGTGACAAACAAGAGCCGGAGCGCAGCGCGGCTCAGCCGATTGAGATGGTCGCCTGTTTGCAATGCGGCATGCATATTTCCGTGTCTGATGCGGTGACCGGGCGCCAGGGCAGCTATTGCAGCGTGGCCCATCGCCAGCGCCACGAGGCCTGAGGCTTCGCCAGCGATTCCTGCCGCAGTGAGCCCAGACACTCCCGCCCCGGCATCTCTGTGGCACCAAGGTTGGTACGCCCCGGCCCGGCAGATGCCCTCGCCCAATTTTGGGAAGCGGCCGGCACAGGCCTGTATTGACCTGCTCGTCATCCATTCCATCAGTCTGCCGCCCGGCATCTATGGCGGCCCGGAGGTCGAGCAGCTGTTTACCAACTGCCTGGATTGGGATGCCCACCCTTATTTCAAGACAATTCGTGGCATTCAGGTGTCTGCCCACTTCTTTCTCCGTCGCGATGGTGGCCTGGTGCAGTTTGTAAGTTGCGATGAGCGCGCATGGCATGCGGGCGTCTCGGCCTACCGAGGACGGCAGAACTGCAACGACGACTCCATCGGCGTGGAATTGGAGGGTTTGGAGGGAGACACCTTCACGCCTGCCCAGTACCGGTCTTTGAGTGAGCTGGTGCAGGCCATTGCGCAACGCTACCCTTTGGCGCACGTGGCGGGGCATGAGCACATTGCGCCGGGTCGCAAGTTGGATCCAGGGCCGGGATTTCAATGGGAGGCCATGTTGCCGCTTCTTGCGAGCCTATCGATTCGCGGGCCAACAACAAAAAATTAATTTATTTTCAATATTCGGGTTTGTCCTAGCAAATCTGACAGTCTCACCGCTCAATTGGCGAGCAAACCAGCAAATTCGCGGCATGGCGCGGCAAAACCGGCGTAAACCCGCATGGTTCTTGACGATACATCTTCAGAACCCGCACTGACGGGGCCTTTAGGCGGCCTGGAAACTTGAAAAGTCAGGCCGATCCATCGCCAATCTGGGTGCTATTCCGATGCAATGCCGGAACGTGAACTTTCGAGCCGATACACTACCGGTAGTGGCTTGTGCGACCAAGACACACCAGATATAGTGCTTCTACGCTCCTAGGTCCCCGTGCATTGGGGCAGGCTTCAGCGTCAGTTGTTGATAAAAATACGGATACCAAAAGGAAATCATGCAAACCATCACAGTCTTGTCTCCATCGGCGCCATTGGCATCGTCCTTGAGCAGCGGCGCTGCAGAGACATTAGGCGCAAGTGCCTACGCCAGCTACCAAATCATCCGTCGCAATGGCGCTGTGGTGGCGTTCGAGCCGAACAAGATTGCTGTGGCGATCATGAAGGCGTCCCTGGCAGTGCATGGCACCCAGGGTGCAGCGTCCGCCAGCGTGCGTGAAAACGTTGACGCGCTGACCCAGCAAGTTATCCGTGCCCTGGTGCGTTCGCGTCCCGGCGGCGGCACTTTCCATATTGAAGACGTACAAGACCAGGTGGAGCTGGGCCTGATGCGCGCGGGCAACCATGAAGTCGCACGTGCCTATGTGTTGTACCGCGAACGCCGCACCCAGGAGCGCGCCAAACAGTTGGCAGAAGCCACACCCGCCGCGCCCACTTTGCACGTGATGGACCGTGGTCAACGCGTCGCGCTGGATGTGCGCGCCATGGCGCAGCGCATCGAAACCGCTTGCCAAGGCCTGGGTGCCGATGTCAAGGCCGAGCCCATCATCGCCGAGACCATGCGCAATTTGTACGACGGCGTGCCCATGGACGAGGTGTTCAAAGCCTCGATTCTGGCGGCCCGTACGCTAATCGAGAAAGACCCCGACTACACCTACGCCACTGCGCGCCTGCTGTTCCACACCATTTCGCGAGAGGTGCTGGGCCGTGATGTGGCCGCTGCTGACATGCAGCAAGCCTATGCCGAGTACTTCCCCGACTTCATCAAAAAGGGTGTGGGTTACGAGCTCTTGGACGAAAAAATGCAGCAGTTCGACCTGGTGCGTTTGGGCGCAGCCCTGAAAGCCGAACGCGACCTTCAGTTTGACTACCTGGGCTTGCAAACGCTGTACGACCGCTATTTCCTGCACCACCAAAAGACCCGCATCGAGTTGCCACAGGCGTTTTTCATGCGCGTGGCCATGGGTTTGTCGCTCAACGAGACCGACCGCGAGGCGCGTGCCATCGAGTTCTACGAGGTGCTGTCCTCGTTTGACTTCATGTCCAGCAC
>CAIWRE010000175.1 GCA_903914985.1 uncultured beta proteobacterium
AGCGCGCCGGATATCGCGGGCAAAGGCGTGGCCAATCCACTGGCCACGATTTTGAGTGCTGCCATGATGCTGCGCTTCAGCCTGAACCAGCCCGAAGCCGCAGCGCGCATCGAAGCCGCGGTGGACAAAGTCTTGAGCCAGGGTCTGCGCACCCCCGATATTTACAGCGAAGGCACCACCAAGGTGGGCACCCGCGAAATGGGTGATGCCGTCGTGAAGGCGCTGGCTTAAGCGCCGGTCTCCGCTGCCCGCTCAGCGGCGGTCGACCAGTGCGTGGGCAATGGTGCCCAGGTCCACATACTCCAACTCGCTGCCCACAGGCACACCGCGCGCAAGCCGCGTGGGTTGCAGGCCTTTGGCTTTCAAGCCTTCGGCAATGACATGCGCGGTGGCCTCGCCCTCGGCGGTGAAGTTGGTGGCCAAAATCACCTCTTGCACAATGCCGTCGCAGGCGCGCGCAAACAATTTTTGAAGCCCTAAATCGAGCGGTCCGATACCGTCCAGGGGGCTGAGTTTGCCCATCAACACAAAGTACAAGCCCCGGTAGGCACCGGTGCGCTCCAGGGCCGCTTGATCAGCCGGAGTTTCCACAATGCAGAGTTGGCTGTGGTCGCGTCGGGTGTCCAAACAGGTAGCGCACACGGTGTCTTGCGTGAAGGTGTGGCAGCGTTCGCAGTGGTGCACCTGCTCACTCGCCTCCATCAAAGCCCGCGCCAGCGCTTGCGCACCTGCACGGTCACGCTGCAACAAGTGAAAAGCCATGCGTTGCGCCGACTTGACACCCACACCCGGCAGTCGCCGCAGGGCCTGGATCAAGGCGTCCAGCGAATGGGCATCAGACATGGGGGCGGATGTTTGGAGAAATTGACTGCACTTTAGAAGGGCAGCTTCATGCCACCGGGCAGGCCTGGCATGCCGGCGGTGATTTTGCCCATTTTTTGTTCAGACGTTTCTTCGGCCACGCGCAATGCCGCGTTGAAAGCCGCAGCCACCAGGTCTTCAAGCATGTCTTTGTCCTCGGCCAGCAAGCTGGGGTCAATGGTGACGCGACGCACTTCGTGCTTGCAGGTCATGGTCACTTTGACCAGACCGGAGCCGGATTCGCCACTGACCTCAATATTGCCCAGTTCGTTCTGGGCTTTTTTCATGTTTTCCTGCATGGCCTGGGCTTGCTTCATCAAACCGGCGAGTTGTCCTTTGTTGAACATGGAAGTTTCCTTTGCGTGATGGGAATGAGAAAAATCAAAGTGGCCGTATGGAGCCTGGAACGACTTTGGCACCAAAGTCGTTCATCAGTTTTTGCACCAGGGGCGTGGCGTAAATCAGTTGTTCGGCGGCCTGCTGGCGCTCGGCACTCGCCCGCGCATTGCGTCGGCCTGGACTGTCGGTAACACGGCCCACCTCCACTGCAAGCGCCACGTCGAAACCTGCGTCTTTGAGGGCCGCCGTCAAGCGGTCGCGGCTGCCGGCCTGGTTCAGCGATTCGCGCTCCACCCGCAGCAACCATTGCCCCTCATCGCGCGCCACCAGTTGCGACTGCAGCGCCAGCTCGCGCACCATGGCGCCAATGGACTGGGCGTCGATCAAACCCTGCACCGTGGCGTGCCAAAAGTCCCCTTCTTCGGTGGGCAACAAAACCGGCACAGCCTGCGCCGACGCTTCGGCATCAGCTTGGCTTTGCGACTGCTGACGCACTGGCACGCCAACGACGCGGTGGTCCACGGAAACGGGTGCAATTGCTGCGGGCGCAGCGGGTGCGTGCTCATCCACAGCGATATCGCCCAGTTCGTCACTGGCTTCCTCCCAGGGTTGGACAACGCGCACGGGCAGGATATGCCCCGGTGGCACCGCACCCGTGGGGGAATAAATTTCATCGGACTTCGGTGCAGGCGTGCCGGAATCTTTCGCATCCCAGACCTTGTTTACCGTGGTCACGGGCGTCGCGGGAGTCTTGTTGCCCGCTGCCTGGGCGTCATTCAGGCTTTTTTTTTCCGCGATGGGCGCGGGTCGAACAATGGCATCACCCTGCGCAGGCTTGAAGGCCAGCAAGCGCAGCAGCACCATGGTCAGCGCCGCGTATTCGTCAGGTGCCAGGCCCAGGTCACCCCGGCCGTGCAGGCAAATGCTGTACAGCAGCTGTGTTTCATCCGACGGCAGCAAGGCCGCCAGGCGCGCCATATCAGCCGACTCTGTATCGCTGTCGTCCTCGCCCGTGGCGGCAATGCTACCCACGGTTTGCAGCACCGCCATGCGTTGCAACACGCTGGCCATTTCTTCAAGCGTGGACGCTGCATTCAAGCCATTGAGCCGCAATGTGTCCACCGTCTTCACCACGCTGCGGCCATCGCCCAGCGCCAGCGCTTCGATCAAGCGGAACACATAGCCCCGGTCCACGCTGCCCAGCATGGTGCGAACCATGGCCTCCGTGAGCGCACCTGCACCAAAGGCAATCGCCTGGTCGGTCAGACTCAAAGCGTCCCGCATGGAGCCGCGGGCGGCACGTGCTAGCAAGCGCAGGGCCTGTGGTTCGGCATTGACAGACTCTTGACCCAGCACTTCGCTCAGATGCTCGCGAATCGTCTCAGGGGCCATGGGCCGCAAATTGAACTGCAGGCAGCGCGACAGCACCGTGACCGGCACTTTTTGCGGGTCGGTGGTAGCCAGCACAAATTTCAAATAATCCGGCGGCTCCTCCAGCGTCTTCAACATGGCGTTGAAGGCAGTATTGGTAAGCATGTGCACCTCGTCGATCATGAAGACCTTGAAGCGCCCTTGCACCG
>CAIWRE010000176.1 GCA_903914985.1 uncultured beta proteobacterium
CAGGGGATATTGAAGGCTTAAAAAACGTCTGGATTGGACTTTTTAAGGACGAATGTATATACCTTGAATAGATACATTGTGTGAGGATTCACCATGACCTACGCCCGCATTTTTCAGTCTGGCAACAGCCAGGCTGTGCGTTTACCCAAAGAATTTCGGTTTGAGCAAGACCGCGTCGAGATCTTCCGACAAGGCCACCATCGCGCAATTGGTTCAGATGATTCAACCCTGCGCCTTGCCCATGGCCGCCGCCGAGCACTACGGCCATGTCCGCGCCACCCTGGCGCAACAGGGCTTGCCCATTGGCAACAACGATCTCTGGTTAGCGGCCCATGCCCTGGCCGAAGGGTGGACGCTGGTGACCAACAACCTGCGCGAATTCAGCCGCGTGCCTGGGTTGCGGGTGGAAAACTGGGTGGCCTGAGTACTCAATCCACCGTCACCTGCCCGTCCTTCACCACCTTGGCCATGGTGGTCATTTCGAGTTTGAGCCACTGGCCAAACTGATCGGGGCTCATGGCCAGGGGCTCTGCGCCCAGGGTGGTCAGGCGTTCTTTGATGTCGGGCAACGCCACTATGCGTTGCACCTCGGCATATAGCTTGTCCACCACCGGCTTGGGCGTGCCCGCGGGGGCCAACAGGCCTTGCCAGCTGCCGGTTAAAAAGCCTGGCAAGGTTTCGGCCACCGTGGGTGTGTCGGGCACTTGGGCATTGCGTTTGGCGCTGCTCACTGCCAGCAGCTTGAGCTTGCCCGACTTGACGTGCGGGTACGTGGCCACCATTCCATTGAAGGTCACGTCCACTTGGCCACCTACCAAATCGGTCATGGCTTGTGCGCCACCTTTGTAGGGCACATAGCTCCAGGCCACGCCCGTGCGCTGCGCAAACATCACCCCCGCCAAGTGCGTGGCACTGCCCATGCCAGCGGCTGCTGCAAAGTTGACCTTGCCGTTTTGTGCTTTGGCATAGGCCACCAACTCGGCCACGTTGTTGACGGGCAGTTTGCTGGGCACCACCAGCAAGTGGGGTGAGTAAGCCACCATGGTGATGGGTGCAAAGTCTGTTGGCACCTGAAACGGCAGTTTGTACAGCGAGGGGCTGATGGCCAAGTTGCCCACATCCATCAACGCCAAGGTGTAGCCATCGGGGGCAGACTTGGCTAGGGCATCGGCCCCCACATTGCCGCTAGAGCCTGCGCGGTTTTCCACCACCACGGGTTGGCCCCAGGCGTCGGTCATCTTTTGGCCGATCAAACGCGCCAACACATCCGACGTGCCACCGGCAGGGAAGGGCACGATGATTTTGATGGGCTTGTTCGGGTAGCTGGCGGCTGCGGTTTGCGCATGGGCCAGTGGCAACACGCTGCATGCACCCAGGGCCACGGCCCACACCAAGTGTTTCAACATACGGGGTATTCCTTGTTTGAGTGGGCAGAGGCTATCACCATGGCACATGGTGGGTGGTAGGGGTTTTCTGTGGGGTTGGTGAGTCCTTTGTTCGCATGCTATCAATACCTCAGCACAACACGGAAATATTTGTAAAAAGTTGAGAGATATTTGAAGATTTGAGGCGGTGCTTTATACAGGAATTAGGATTTCTTAAGTTAATTGTTGATTTTTATTTTTTGTTAATTTTTGTGGATTTATAGGTTTGGGTTTTCGGCAAAATCTACGACTTAAAAATCAGCTAAAAATTTGAGCTGCAAGATGAATTTATTCGGCCTTTAAACAAGCGAGGTGCTTATGCAATTAACTCAATTTTCAGCCACAAATTATCGTAGCATCACTTCAGCGCACAAGATAACTTTTGCGAACGTTACGATACTTATTGGACGAAACAATGAGGGCAAGTCAAATTTGCTAAGAGCACTCGAAGCTGCGATGGCGCTTTTAAAGCAGCATGCTCTTTCGTCTCAAAGTCGAATTCGCCGAACGTATACGGGCGATGCTGTATATCAGTGGCAACGCGATTTTCCAGTTCAGTTCCAGCACCGCCGAACAGCTACTCAAACAATTCTGAAACTCGAGTTTCTGCTTGACGAAGATGAATGTCGCGAATTCAAAGAAGAGATTGGGTCTAGCATCAATGGTTCCCTTTTACTAGAGATAAAAATTGGTAAAGATCAAGAGCCACAAATACGTCTCGTAAAGTCTGGGAAAAATACCACGGCACTCGCAGCCAAGTCATCCCAAATTGCGCGGTTTGTAGCTAATCGAATCCATTTCAATTACATACCTGCCGTAAGAACGGATAACACCACCATCGAACTTATCAGCGGTCTTCTTTCCCAAGAGTTGCGTACACTTGAAAATGACACGCGTTATCTTAAAGCGCTTACGACTATTGCTGACCTACAGAGACCAATTCTTGATGAATCGCCCCGGGTTTTGAGGAGGCTCCAAACTTTGAGAAGATGGAGCCATGAACAAGAGATCAAACAAATTTTCCCCGGAAGTGCGTGAACGTGCAGTACGCCTGGTGCAGGAGCACCGCGGTGAGTACCCATCGCTGTGGGCCGCTATTGAATCGATTGCGCCAAAGATCGGTTGCGTGCCGCAAACGCTCAACGATTGGGTCAAGCGCGATGAGGTTGACAGCGGCCAGCGCGAGGGCTTGACCAGCAGCGAACGCGAGCAGCTCAAGGCATTGCAGCGGGAGGTCAAAGAGCTGCGCCGGGCCAACGACATCCTCAAGACGGCCAGCGCGTTTTTCGCCCAGGCGGAGCTCGACCGCCGACTCAAGAGTTGAAGGCGTACATCGACCAACACCGCGATGCCTATGGGGTCGAGCCGATTTGCAAGGTTTTGCAGATCGCCCCGTCGTGTTACTGGCGTCACGCTGCCCAAATGCGCGAGCCGGCATTGCGCTGTGACAGGGCCA
>CAIWRE010000177.1 GCA_903914985.1 uncultured beta proteobacterium
CTGAACTCCATGTTCAATGTGACCAAGCAAGTGGTGGCAGACATGGTGGAAAAAGGCTGGGGCCGCATCATCAACATCTCGTCGGTGAACGGCGAAAAAGGCCAGGCCGGTCAAACCAACTACTCGGCGGCCAAGGCTGGCATGCACGGCTTTTCCATGGCCTTGGCGCAAGAGCTGGCCACCAAAGGCGTGACGGTCAATACTGTGAGCCCCGGCTATATCGGTACCGACATGGTCAAAGCCATTCGTGAAGACGTGCTGGCCAAGATCGTGGCGACCGTGCCGGTCAAGCGCTTGGGCGAACCCAGCGAAATTGCCTCCATCATCGCCTGGCTGGCGTCGGAAGAAGGTGGCTACGCCACGGGCGCCGACTTCTCGGTCAACGGCGGTTTGCACATGGGCTAAAGCCCGGAGCGCTTGCGGACTGCCGCAGCGCTTGCAACAAAAAACCCCGCCTCGGCGGGGTTTTTTGTTGGTGGTTCAGGCCTTAATTCGCCAGGCCTTTGTACAGCATGTAGCCCGCAAGACAGTACAGCAAACCCGCAAAAATGCGTTTGAGTTGCGCCACCGGTACCTTGTGCGCGATTTTGGCGCCCCACGGTGCAGTCATGACGCTGCAGGCGCCAATCACGGCCAGGCCGGGCAGCCAGACAAAACCCAAGGCGCCGGGCGGCAAATCAGTCAGCGCCGAGCCGCTGACGATGTAACCCACCGTGTTGGCCAGCGCAATCGGAAAGCCCAACGCGGCGCTGGTGCCCACCGCGTTGCGCATAGGAACGTTGCGCGACACCATGAAGGGTACGCTGACAAAGCCCCCGCCGGCACCCACAAGCCCGGACAAAAAGCCGATCACGCCGCCTGCCGCAACCTGCCCGGCAGGGCCAGGCATCTCACGGTTGGCCTGCGGTTTTTTGTCGCGCAGCATTTGTGTGGCGGAAAAGCTCACAAAAAGTCCGAAAAAGATGGCAAGCCAAGTGCCCTTCAAGACGCTGAACATGCCCACGCTGGCCAGCGCGCCACCCAGCATGATGCCGGGTGCCAGGCTTTTGACGATGTCCCAACGCACGGCGCCACGCTGGTGGTGCGCCCGAACGCTGGCCACACTGGTAAACACGATGGTGGCCATGGACGTGGCAATCGCCATCTTCACGGCCAGGTCGGCGCTGATGCCGCGGTGCGACAGGATCAAGGTGAGAAAAGGGCCCATTAGCATGCCCCCGCCTATGCCCAGGAGGCCCGCCAAAAAGCCGGTGCACAGGCCAAGGAGCGCCAGTTCGGCGATGAGGGTGGGTTCGATCATGGGAGGGGCCGGTGACGTGAGGAATAAGGTGTCTGCAAGTGCCACCGGACCGGCATCCTGAACCGGGGTTCAGGTGGGCAAGGTCAGCCACGCATTGGGTCCGTCTAACGCGAGACGGTCACGCTTGCGGTGGCGATATTCCAAGCCCTGGCTCATAGAGCATAGGTTCAAGGAAATATAAAGCCCGGCGGGCACCGCAGACCGTAGGATTGTAGGGCTGCGCCAATAGACGCAGCCCTGCCAGGGCTTAAAACAGCAGGCCGTCGCGGGCCAGCACCTTGTCAAGGCGGTTGATCAAGGGCTCCAGCACCTTGTCGTCCTGGCGGCGGTCCAGGGTCAGCGCATGCATCGGGTCCAAGGACGTGCTGTTGGACTGGGGTTCGGCCTCTGCCACTTCAAACGCCAGGTTGAGCGCTGCCAGCACCGCAATGCGGTCACGTGCCCGCACTTTGCCCGCGTCACGGATTTTGCACATGGCGGCGTCCACCCGCTGCACGGCCTGAGTCAGCTTGGCTTCGCCACCGTCGGGGCAGCCGAGCAGGTAGTTTTGCCCCATGATCTGGACGTCAAGTTGTTTCATGGTGCGCTGGAGTTGGATGGGAATTCTGGGGGTGCAGCGTCTGCGCCTGCTTGCTTGGGCAAGCGGTCCAGCAAGGCGTCAATCCGTGCGCGCGCGGCGCTCAGGCGGGACTTGAACGAGTCGCGCTCGGCGGTGAGCGTCTGCACCTGGCTGC
>CAIWRE010000178.1 GCA_903914985.1 uncultured beta proteobacterium
ACCAAACCCTTGGCGTCGTGGCGCTTCAGGCAATAGGCGCTCAGCGCCCGCACGGTGAGCCCGAGCCGTTCGATACGAAGTGCCAGCGCTTGGTCATCGACTTGCACCGGCAAGCGAAGGCACAGGTGCAGGCCTTGCTCCGCGCCAGAAATTGACGCATGTTCTCCCAGGCAGGGGCGTAGCGCTTCGAGCAGGCAGTGGCGGCGTTCCGCATAGCTTTGCCTTGCACGTCGCAGACAGGTTGCGAAGTGGCCGAGCTCGATGAACTCTGCCAAGGCCGCCTGCAGGGGCAATTGCCCCGGGCGATTGAGGTCGTAGTGGGCTTGCTTGAACGCTGCGATCAGCTGCTTAGGCACTACCAGGTAGCCCAGTTTCAAGCCGGGGTAGAGCACTTTGGAAAAAGAGCCCATGTAGAGCACGCGCTGTTCGTGGTCCAGCCCCGCGAGGGAGGACAGAGGCGGGCCGCTGAACCGGAATTCGCTGTCGTAGTCGTCTTCCAAAATCCATGCCTTGTGCGAAGCAGCAAGCGACAGCAACTGCTGGCGGCGTACCAGGCTCATGACCGCGCCTGTGGGGTACTGGTGCGAAGGGGTGGTGTAAATCAGCCGGGGCGGGTGTTTTTCGTCGCTCGCTGTGGGGGCCAAACCTTGCGCGTCCACCGGCACTGCGTGCAGGGCGAGGCCCGTGGCCATAAAGGCTTTGATCGCACCCCAATAAGCCGGATCTTCCATCCACACGGTGTCGCCGTGGTCTGCCAGCAACTGGGCGCACAACTCCAAAGATTGTTGCGTTCCGCTGGTGATCAGCACCTGGTCCATTTCCACCGGCACGCTGCGCACCACACGCAGATAGTCCGCCAGAGCGCGGCGCAGGGGTGCGTGTCCTCCGGTGTCGCTGTAGTCCAGCATGTCGGGGTAATTCATGCGCCAGTGTTTGTTCTGCAGACGCTGCCACAACGCCACCGGAAAAGCACTGAAGTCCGCCATGCCCGGGGTGAAGGGTTGCACCTCTAATTGTGTGGCGCAAAAGGTGCTCGAGAGCGCGATGCCACGCTTGGATAAGCGGATCTGGCTCGCGCGGTTGCCTTGCGTTCTCCTTTGGGCGCTCGCTTGCGGCAAATGGTCGTTGACATAGGTGCCGCTACCCACCTGGCCCGTCAAGTAGCCCTCGACCGAAAGTTGGTTGATGGCCGCGACCACCGTGTTGCGGGACATCGCCAAATCATGTGCCAACACGCGGCTCGCCGGAAGTCGCTCGCCGGAGGTCAGCTGTCCATCGAGGATGGCGCGACGCAGGGCCTCGTACACCTGGCGGTGCAGCGGCAGATTCGTGTGCCGGTGTTGGCCGGCAAGATGCGTTAAAAGCAGTTCGGAAAGCATGGGTGATTCATTCGGTGACTCAAAATTGGACCCTTCAACTTGCCTCAAATGGTCCCAATTTTTGCCCAATTCTGTCGCACAATGGCGTTTATTCCAAGAAATACAAGTAAACGGAGCAAGCACCATGGCATCGCTGCTGCAATCAGACACCCAACTCAATCAGCAAAGCTACTACGAAGCGAGTGTGGTGCGCCCTCTGC
>CAIWRE010000179.1 GCA_903914985.1 uncultured beta proteobacterium
ACTTTTCCTGGGACGCGCCGCATTCCACAAAATGCGCACTTTGCAAGGCCTCTTCCAACTTGGCTTGTGACATCGCCCAAGGCGTCATCAAGCGGTACACCATCAAATTTTTTAACACAATCAACCCTCAAAAAAACGTTCGCGACGCTTTGCAACTTTACAAAGCCTTGCTCCGGAGCAATCTCTCCGACACAGTGCGATCGCACACTGATTTCACTGCCTGGCGATTTCCGCAACAGCGCAGCTATCGAAAGACTTTGCTATGAAAAATACCTGGAAAACCCTTCTCGTTGCTGGCAGTTTGGCTTCATTGGCACTGGGGGCCACCGCCCAAATGGGTCCGGCACCGGATGACCACGCTGCAGGACTTGGCATGCACCAGGGCCACATGATGTCGCCGGAACACATGGAAGCCCGCCTGAACAAACACCTCACCGAACTCAAGGCCAAACTGCACATCACAGCGGCCCAAGAGCCTGTATGGACAGCGTTTGCAGCGGCCATGAAACCTCCGGTATCGGCACTTTCTGCGCCCCCCAAACACGTTGACATGGAAAAGCTGACCACTCCGGAGCGCATTGACGCCATGCGGCAGATGCGCGCGCAGCACGAGGAAGTGATGAAGCCTTACATGGACAAACGCGACGAAGCCATCAAAGCGCTTTATGCAGCGTTAGACGCGCAACAGAAAAAAACGCTGGATGCTGAGCACGCGCACATGGTGCGTCGTGGTCCCTGGCACGGCTAAGTATTAGCCAAGCATTTTTTTCAGTTCACCGGTGGCAATCAATGCCTTCACGTCAGAGGCGCCACCCACCAGAGTACCTTTGACAAACACCATGGGAAATGTGGGCCAGCCGGTCCACATTTTCAAGGCGTTGCGTTTGCGCCAGGTATTAAAGTAGCTGCCGAACTCCAAATATTCATACGCGATGCCTGCTTGTTCCAGTGCCGCACGCGCTTTTTTGGGCATGGGGTTCATCGACATGCCAACAACAACGACCGGATGCTTTGCAATCGCGGTCTTCACCTCGTCTACGATGTCATGGTGATGCTGTGCGACCGCATCCCGAATCGCGGGGTGAATGTCTGCTTCGCTCAATATGGGTCTGGCCATGTGGTTTTCTCCTAAATGGCGATTATCGACCCCGATAACCGGCCACAGCTGGCATTTCCACGTCAGGCACATCCTTACACTCCAACCATGGCGCTCGACAACACCCCCACCACCATGATTCGGCAGGTCACGGTCTGGCAGTCGCTGCAATGGTTGGTTCTGGGAATGCGCGACCTGGTGCAACTGCGTTGGATCAGCCTGGCCCATGGGCTTGTTTTGGCGCTGGGCGGCGCGGTCATCGCTTTGGTCGCCTATGACCGCTTTTGGCTGTTGGCGGGCGCAATGTCCGGCTTTCTATTTGTTGCGCCTGTGCTGGCCGCCAGCCTGTATGCGCTGAGCCGTGGCCTGGAAAACAAACAAGCCATCGGGTGGATCACCATTTGGCACACCTGGACACGCTGGCAGCTAAGCCACCGCGACAAACGCAGCAATGACTATTGGTGCATGGTGCAGTTTGGTTTGCTGTTGGCGGTGGCTGCTACTGGCTGGGTGCTCACATCAGCGGCACTCATCACGCTGCTGTCCCCCATCGCGATCCACAGTCCCCTTGATTTTTTGCGCTATGTCGTGGGCGCCAAAGAAGGCTATTTGTTTGAAATCTGGCTGGCGTTGGGCGGCTTTATGGCGGCGCCTATCTTTGCGTCC
>CAIWRE010000180.1 GCA_903914985.1 uncultured beta proteobacterium
GCCATCCGCTGGGTGCCACTGGGGCCATGATTCTGGGAACGCTGATTGACGAACTGCACCGCCGGGGCCTGCGCTATGGCCTGGCCACCTTGTGCGTGGGTGGCGGCATGGGCATTGCAACGATTGTGGAAAGAGTGTGAACATGAAAACCATCCATTACCAACTCCAGGACGGCATTGCCACGGTCACGTTTGACGAGCCCAACTCGCCCGTCAACACCATGTGCGCCGATTGGAAAGACGATATGCATGCGCTCACGGCGCAGGTGCTCCAAGACAAAGATGCGATTCGCGGCATCCTGCTCACCTCGGCCAAGTCCACCTTTTTTGCCGGGGCCGACCTCAAAGCCACCATGCGCATCCGCCCTGCCGATGCCGCCACCGTGTTCGCTGAAATCGATCAAATCAAGCATGACTTCCGCACCTTAGAGACCCTCGGCAAGCCCGTGGTCAGTTTGCTGGGCGGGACCGCTCTGGGTGGCGGTTGGGAAGTGGCGCTGATTGGCCACCACCGCATTGCCATTGACGACCGCAAGATTCAATTCGGCTTGCCCGAAGTGACGCTGGGCCTGCTGCCGGGCGCCAGCGGCGTAACCAAGATGACGCGCCACCTGGGCCTGATGGGTGCCCAACCGTATTTGGTGGAGGGCAAAACTTTCAGCCCCTCGCAGGCCAAAGAACTCGGCTTGGTGCACGCCTTGGTCGCCCCCGGAGCGAACGCTGCGGCGGAGATGCTGGCGCAAGGCTTGGCGTGGATTGAAGCCAACCCCAGCGCCCAGCACGCTTGGGAAGGCAAGGACTACAAAGTGCCCGGCGGCTTGCCCTCCAACCCCAAGGTGGCAGGCATGTTGTCGGTCGCTCCCGCCATGTTGGCCAAGCAAACGCGCGGCAACTTTCCAGCACCCGAAGCGATTTTGTCGTGCATGGTCGAAGGCCTGCAGGTGGACCTGACCACCGCCTACCGCATCGAGAGCCGCTACCTTGCGGGATTGATGACGGGGGTGAATGCACGCTCCATGATCAACACCTTCTTCTTCAACATGAACGCCATCAAGAGTGGCCAGTCGCGCCCCGGCACGGCGGCGCGCTTCAAGCCCAGCAAGATCGGCCTGCTGGGCGCGGGCATGATGGGTGCAGGCATTGCCTATGTGCAAGCAGCCAAGGGCATTCAATCGGTGCTCAAAGACGTGAGCCAGGACAAGGCCGACGCGGGCAAAGCCTACAGCGCCAAAATCAGCCAGGGCATGGTCGACAAAGGCCGCATGACGCCCGCAGCACAAGAAGCCATGCTGGGCCTGATTCACCCCACGGCAGACATCAAAGACCTGCAGGACTGCGACCTGATTATTGAGGCCGTGTTTGAGAACCGCGAGCTCAAGGCCCGTGTGACCCAGGAAGCTGAACCCTTGCTCAAAGCCGGTGGATTCTTTGCCTCCAACACTTCCACCCTGCCGATCAGCGGCTTGGCCAAAGCCTCGGTGGCACCAGAGAAATTTGTCGGCATCCACTTCTTCAGTCCTGTGGACAAGATGAAGCTGGTAGAAATCATTCGCGGCAAACAAACCGATGACGAAACGGTAGCCCGTGCTTTTGACTATGTGCAGTCCATTGGCAAGATTCCAATTGTGGTCAACGACTCGCGCGGCTTTTTCACCAGCCGGGTATTTGGCACCTTCGTGATGGAAGGCGCGGCCATGCTGGGCGAAGGCATTCCGGCGGCAGCCATTGAAAACGCGGGTGTTCAATGTGGCATGCCCGTAGGCCCCTTGGCGGTGCTCGATGAGACTGCGCTCACGCTGAGCGTGCACGTCATGGAGCAGACCATGGCGGACTTTGTGGCGGATGGCAAGACCTATGTCCCAACGCCAGGCGAAGCGGTGGTCGCTCAAATGGTGAAGCAACACAAGCGGCCGGGACGCGCAGGTGGCGGTGGCTTCTACGAGTACCCCGCAGAAAAAGGCGCCAAGAAGCGGCTCTGGCCACAACTCAAGTCGCTGTACGAAAAGCCGGATGTGACCTGGTCCATCACCGACCTGAAAGACCGCCTGCTGTACCGCCAGGCCGTAGAAACGGCGCGCTGCCTGAACGAAAACGTATTGACCACGGTGCACGACGCAAATATTGGATCGATCTTTGCCATCGGTTTTCCCGCGTGGACCGGTGGCGCGATGCAATTCATCTACGGCATGGGTATTGACGCCTTCGAAGCGCGTTGCGCCGAGTTGGCGTCGCACTATGGCGCTGGTTTTGCCTTGTCTGACGCGGTAAAGGCCACGATTCGCAAGTTTGAACCTGTCTATTGAAAATAGGTCCCTCCATACACCTGTGTATGCGAGAATCAATTTTTCTTTATCAGGGGAGTCCGACGATGCGAACTATCAAGAAGGTACTTGCGGCGCTGGCCGGGCTGGCGCTCATCGTCGCGGCCTTGCTGTGGCTGTTTCAAAAAGAAGCCGGCACCGCATTGCTGCAGCGCGTAGCGCATGCCAATGTCGGGCGCAACATCATCCCCACCCTGCCCGATGGGCTGCATGTGGCGCTGTGCGGCACCGGCTCACC